>JALVEF010000141.1 GCA_027031185.1 Saprospiraceae bacterium | reverse complement strand
AGGCATTTTTGTGCCTACCGAAGCTAAAATTTTCGATGTGTAGCAGCGCTACATGAGAAAATTTTGGCAAAGGTAGGTGCAAAAAGGGCATTTTAGCACAAAAACAGCGGGTACCTAAACAGTTACCCAAATAAATTTGGAAGCACCGATCAACCGGCGAGCCGTGTCAGCGCCACTCAGGGGGGAATTCGTCATTCGCAATTGAAAAGCGGGCACCCGCCCCACCAGGCAAGCACCCGCAATTGTTCATTTACCGCCGGAGCACAACCCCGAACGGCAGGAAAATAAACCTTTGCCAAGACCCTATTTCCTTCCCAGGATCAGGTCCATGTTGTTAATAATTGCAGCACCCAACAAAAATGCACCCATGAGAACGTAAAGTACCAACATAATGTCTAATTTTAAGGCTTCCATCGAAGCCGTGAAAAAATACCACAGGTACCAGGTACCTGCCGGCTTGAAAACAAATGTTCACGGGTATGTAGGCTTTAGCGCCGTCACGTCAGGGGGGACAACACCGTCACAGAGTGGCAATTACGGTGCCAAGGTAAGAATAGTTTCTTTAAAATCAAAACATGAACAGAAAAAAAATCATTTTTTTTCTGAAAAGGCTGGAAGAAGTCCATTTGAGCCACATCGAAGCTTGCCAAAAGCTCAAAAAGACACGCGAACACTTCCTCCTACTACTTGAATGGGCTGTCGAAAAAGAGCAACAATCCTTCACCACTCCTTTCACCAAACTGGCCTACCTGGCCCAGCGCCACCAATTTGACGCCAAGCTAAACTACCTGGCCAACCACTTCCGCGTCCACAGCCGCCAACCCGGTACCAAACCCGCTACTTGCGCACGCCTTGCTCGCCTGGGTGTGGCCGTTTGCCTGCACATCATCGAGCGAGTAAGCCATCAACCTATCCACGAAGAGTTCAACAATCTACCCTATAAACTACCCGCCTACCGACCGGGCGGCGCGGATATAGTCGCTTACCGCGACTATATCCGCGCCGCCATCACCACAAACGACCGCCAAGCGCACATCCTGACCGGCATCTTGGATGACGACAAGGCTCCTCCCGTCCGCATCCGCTATGCCGTACCGGACAAAAACGACAGCTTTACCGAAAGCTGTGAACTACTCGGCACACTATTCGAACTACCCACTACCGTCGCGCTCATCGGCACCGAAATTGACAAAGACGGCTTGCTCACCCCACGGGCCATCGTCATCGAACCCGACTACCTCATTGACATATCCACCATCGCCTCCATCGCCGGCCAACAGGCCGGCAAACTCCTTTATCTCATTAACAAGTACTTGCCCTATAGCTTTACTCCGCCCATCATGCTGGGACAGATCGCCAACTTCTTCCTGGATAAACTCGTCACATCCCCACAATCATCTTTCGATGAGCTATTTCCGCAAGTGTTCAAGCTCTATCCGCTCGAACTGGCCACTTGGACCAATGATATGGTAAAAAATATCCATCTAAGTGCCAAACGCCATTTTGAGAATATCCGCCACGTCCTGGATCGCGTCTTTCCTCTTCAAAATATCTCTTTGCAAAAGTCCATGCTGGAGCCCAGTTTCTATGCCAATCGCTACGGAATCCAGGGCCGCCTGGACCTGTTTCATGAAGGTGACAACGAGCAAAGGGACATCATCGAACTCAAGAGTGGCAAACCCTTCAAAGCCAATAAGTACGGACTCAACAAATCCCATTACATCCAAACACTTTTGTATGATTTGCTAATACGGGCCGTAAACCCTCATGCTAAAATCAAGCCCACCACCTACATCCTCTACTCCGGCCAAAGTGAAAGTCCGCTCCGCTTTGCACCGCGCGCCACCCCGGTACAGGAAGATTCGCTAAGGACACGCAATGAGATTTTGGCCATTGAGAAAGCACTGGTGCGCGCCGGCCAGTCCGAAAACCCCGAAGTACTCTTCTTCAAAACCAAACAGACCGGACTCCACGAATTGAAGGGCTTTGTCCGAAACAATTTTGCACAGTTCCGCGAAATGCTTGACGAGTTGGACCCCGTCGAAATGGCCTATTTCAGCAGCTTCACCTCCTTCGTGGCACGCGAGCACTGGCTGGCCAAAGTCGGCGAGCCGTACAGCGCCGGACGCAGCGGACAGGCCGGGCTTTGGCTCCGATCACCGGACGAAAAGGATCAGGACTTCGACATCTTGCGTGGACTGCAAGTCCGGGATATTGATACCGAAGCCGACCTGCCCATCCTGCACTTTAACAAGACCGCAGCCACCAACCCACTGGCCAATTTCCGCGTCGGCGATGTGGTCATCCTCTACCCCGAAGTGAGTGGTACCACCGTGCTCAATCACCAGGTGCTCAAGGCATCCATCCTGGAGCTGAGCGACCGCAACGTGGCCATCCAACTCCGATCCCCCCAAGTACGCACCGACTACTTCCACACCAACAATACCTGGATCATCGAACCGGACTTGTACGAAAACAACTTCCGCTCCCTGCACCGCGCACTCTTCCAATGGGCAAAAGCCGACAAAGCCCGCCGTGATCTGCTCCTCACACGCCGCGCTCCGGTACCCGGCACACCCCGCATATACGTACAGGAGACGGTTGGCCTGACCGATGAGCAACACCAATTGCTCAACGAACTCCTGTCCTCCAGAGACTATTATTTACTCTGGGGCCCGCCCGGCACGGGCAAGACCTCCGTCATCATCCGGCGCGCCGTCCAACACCTCTACCGTCACACGGACCAAAAAATCCTCCTGCTCGCCTATACCAACCGCGCCGTGGACGAAATCTGCGCCGCTATCGAGCACGACCTGCCGGAGATCCGCCACTCCTATTTCAGGCTCGGCAATCTCCACTCCACTGCACCGGAATACCGCGCACAACTTCTGTCCGAAAAAATTAAAGGCTATGGCAAACGGGCCGAAGTCAAACAGTGTATCGAGCGGCACCGCATCGTCGTATCCACCATTTCGTCCTTATTGGCCCGGCCCACCATCTTCGAGTTCTTCGACTTTGACACCACCATCGTGGACGAAGCCTCCCAAATCCTGGAACCCCAAATCGTCGGCATTCTCAGCCGTGTGAAGCGCTTCATCCTCGTCGGCGACCACCACCAATTGCCCGCCGTCGTTCGTCAAAAACCCGAATACAGCCGCGTGCGCCATCGGAATCTACAGGCATTGGGGCTCGAAGACCTGCGCACCTCCCTGTTTGAGCGCCTCTACCAGCGCGCCAAAACCAATAACTGGCGTCACGCCCTCGGCATGCTGAGCCGCCAGGGCCGCATGCATTCCGAGGTGATGGCCTTCCCCAACGAACACTTTTACGGGGGAAAGCTTCGTACATTGCCCCCGGCGCTGAACCCCGCACAGCACGAAGAGAAATATTTGTTTACGCAAGCTTCAGGCTTGCGTGCGGTACTTGCGTCACAGCGCGTCATCTTTATTGACACTCCGGCCGATGCCGCAGCCATCCGCGGCAAGCGCAATCTTTACGAGGCGGAGCGCATCGTCGTCCTACTGCACCATCTGCGCGACTTATGGAAAGAAAACGACCTAGTGCCAAATGAAAGAAGCATTGGCATCATCACCCCTTTCCGGGCACAAATCGCACAAATCCGCGACTTGGTCGCTACACGCGCCCCTGATTGGCTACCATTACTGACCATAGACACCGTCGAGCGCTACCAGGGCGGAGCACGGGACATCATCATCCTGTCTGTATGCGCCAATGACCTTATCCAACTCGAAACGCTGATCAACCTGTCGTCCGAAGGCATAGACCGCAAGCTCAATGTCGCACTGACACGAGCCCGGCACCAAATCATCATGCTGGGCAATAAACAAGTCTTATCACAAGACAGGCACTACGGTGCCTGGATACAGGCGGCCTATCATCTGGAATGGGAAAAACTCATGTCACAGGAGGCCACCCAGACGAGGTTATAGGAGGGTGCTGTGGGATATTAAAGACCTGGAACGCCATTATTGGAGAAATCGGCTAAAGCCCGCTTTTTTGGGCTTTTGTTATCCGTCCCGCACTTACGGATTGATGGTCCAAGGTCAACGGTCCAAGGTAAACGGACTCAACGCTTCGCGTTGATAGGGTAGGGACGGTATAGCGGTATAGCGGTGTAGCGGTGTAGCGGCCCCGCACTTACATGCTTTGCCTGGCTTTGGCTTTGCCCCTTCCCGCATATGCTTTTTGCAAAATGAGCGGTATATCGCTCCGCTGTCCGGGGCAAGTAAGTGCG
>JALVEF010000140.1 GCA_027031185.1 Saprospiraceae bacterium | reverse complement strand
CTATAAAGGCATTGTGCACCTGCACGATTTGATTGCAGAAGGTTTGGTCTAAGTGCCCACCCCGCACCGCCCTGCAGGCGGTGCAAACTTCTTCTCCAAACGGCTTGCACGGCTTCTCATATCTAATTAAGTGCTCCTGTTTTTAGGGACAAAAAGGCCATTTTATACCCAAAGCGATTTGTTTTGGGACGATTGAATATCGAATACTTGGGCTGCCCTTCGACAGGCTCAGGGCAAGCGCCTGTCGAAGGGCGAAGTCGAAGTGCCCACTTCTCAAATCTTCATTCGTTACTTCGACGGTTCGACGTTGCTCACCGCATCGCAAGCTCAGTACAAGTAATCGGTGTTCGATATTCCCAAGTCCCAAACCTGTCCGTAACGAGTATAGCGCAAAAACAGGGGGGATTGCCTAGCCGGAGTTTTTGGAGTACGCTCACCGTTACACCGTTATCCGGGAAAAAGTACCGGAAAACACGTAACTTTGACCGCTGAGCGAATTTTCCGCCCCGCTTTGTCACATTAGCACAGTTTTTGATATGTGTGTAGGTAGCGCCTCTCGCGGAGGCATCCATCACAAAAAGGAAGCAATATGAATCAGTACCTGCGCATTGTGGTTTTGTCCTTGGTTCTGACGGTACCGGCGCTGTCGCCGGCATACAGCCAGGGGTGGAAAGCTCACTACCGCCTGGCGGAAAAAAAGATGAAACGGGGCGACTATTACCTGGCCGGCTATCATTACGAAGCCGCTTATCGCATCAAAAACAAGAAAAAACTGGCGTACAAGGCAGCCGAGGCCTACGCCGCCATCAAAGACTTCCGGCGGGCTGCTAATATGTACGCCAAAGTCCTGGACTACGAAAAAAAATATCCCTTCGTCAGGTTAAAATACGCCAGGGCCCTCAAACAATCCGGTGAATACGAAAAAGCGATACGCGAATTTGTCTATTTCATCAGCCACTACAAGGGCGCGGACAAGGAGCAATGGAACCAGGTCGTGGACAGAGAAATCGAGGGCTGTGCGCTCGGTATCAGCTATTCGGATGAAAACAGCATGGGGTTGCTAAACGTAGATCTACTGCCCCATCCCATCAACAGCAGCAGTATCGAGATGGCCCCCATTCCTGTCGCGGACGATGTATTGTACTTCGCCTCGCTCAAAACAGGCGTGGGCAGTATCTTTCGCACACAAATGGAAGCGGGCCGTTGGTCTGCTCCCGTAATGCCCGACAATTTTCCTTCACTGGACGGCTATCATTACGGCAGTGGTAGCCTATCACCTGATTTCAAGAGATTTTATTTCACCAAATGTGCCAATACCGGCAGCCTGCGCGCCAAATGCCATATCTACGTCACCGTGCATAAAGGCCATAGCTGGACAGAGCCCAAGCCACTGCCTCAGTATATCAATTGGGAAAACAGCACGACGACGCATCCTTTCGTGACGGAAATGGACGGTAAGGAATACTTGTTCTTTGCCAGCGACCGCGAAAACGGCCGGGGCGGCTTGGACTTGTACGTTGCTGAACGTGAGCTGAGCAGTGAAGCGCTCGATTTTACCTTCCCCAAAAATCTGGGGCCGGACATCAACACCGCCGGAGACGAGGAGACACCGTTTTATTCGGCGGATGAAGAGGCGCTCTATTTCAGCTCCAATGGCCACGTGAGCATGGGCGGATTGGATGTATTCAAAGTCAAAGGCACACCCGGCGCCTTCGGCCAGCCGGTCAATCTCGGCGCACCTGTCAACTCGCCGGCCGACGACCTGTTTTTCGTCAAATCATCGGGCCAGGACCGGGGCTATTTCTGCTCCAACCGCCTGTTTGGCAGCCGCAAAATAAGTACCACCGACGAGGACATCTTCTCCTTCCACTTCAAACCGGATCGCTACACCGTGTCCGGCTACGTATTGGATGACGACCACCGGCCGATGCGCAATGTACTGGTCACACTGTATGAGCGCAATGGCAACGGCGAGCTCATCTACCTGACCGGGAGGACTTTCTCCGACGGCCATTACAAATTTCCGGTAAGAATCAATAAAAACTACGTCCTGGAAGTCGAGAAAGACGGCTATCCGGTCCGGAGCGTGGCGGTGACTACTTTCGGAGAGCATCCGCAAGCAGACTTGAAAGAAGACATTGTGCTGACCGCATCCGATGCCCTGGTAACCATCGCCGAGGTCACCACTCATACGCACAGCGGCATCGGCGCCTCTGTAACACCCGCACCCAGAACTCCCAAGAACGCTGCACCGGCATCAAGCGGCCCGGTGTACAAAATCAAGGTGACCGGCACCAAAGTCAATGCAGACCTGCTCCAGACCAAATACCTCCGGCTCAAACCAATCGGTACACTGGAAAAAAACTATATCCGGGCAACGGATACCTACTGGATCTTACTCGGTGACTTTGCCACCAAAAAGGAAGCCATTAAAGCACTGGCAAAAGTAAAAAACCGGGGCTTCAAAGATGCCACCGTCATCCAATACCGCAATGGCAAACAGATTGAGTGAACATTCGTGATGTTTTTTGTAACTGTTTAGTCCTAAAAAGTGGACTACCTAAACGGTTACTATATTTTACTTATTTTTGCGTAGCTGTTTAGTTACGTTTTACTAAAATCCAAAACGTCAAGTTTTGGATTTTTTTTGCGGCCGGACCCTTTCGCCGGTATTGCTTAATGTTGTGTAATTGTTTAGGCTCCCCTTGTTGCTGCGCTAAAAACAGGAGCGCCAAAACAGTTGCAATGCTGCCACGAAAACGTTATCACATTGCCCCCAAATGAAAAATCAAAGCGCCCCGGATCGCGTATAGTGATTGTAGGACTACTCTTATGGCTGTCCCTATGGAGCGCCTGCAAACAAGCAGAAACACCGGACACGTCTGCCAATACACTAACCGTGCGGATGCCTGTAGTGCCCAGCGGGCTAAACCCCGCCCTGAGCCGGGATGGATATTCGAGTGCCATCATCCAAAAAATCATCCCCGGCATTATCAACTTTGACCCCAAGACGCTGGAGCTGACGCCACTGCTCATAGATTCCATGCCCCGGCGCATCATTCTGGACACCGGCCAATACAAAGGACAAATAGCCTACCAATTTAGATTCCGCAAAGAAGCCGTGTGGCCGGATGGCCGCCCGGTCACCGGCGAGGACTATCTCTTTTGCATAAAAGTAGCCAAACATCCCCTGCTGCCGGGAAACGCCTGGCAGCCGGTCGGCAAATTTATCAAAGACGTATTGATCAGCCCCACTGACAAACGTCTCGTCACCGTAGTCATAACCGACGACGTCCCGAGCATCATCGCCTATATTGCCGGATTCGAATTGCTCCCCGCCCATATCTACGACCCGGATACGCTCCTGCATGGCCTATCACTGGCATCCATCCAAAATGCGGAAAAGACCACCGGCCAGACGGCACCCTACAGGAAAAAACTGGAACGCTTCGCCAAGCAATTCCAAAGCGGGACATTTGCTCGAGACCCCGCTGTCGTCCGGGGGGCCGGCCCCTACCGGTTGTTGACTTGGGATGACGATCATCTGGTGCTGGTAAAAAAGCATGGATACTGGGCCGACAGCCTCCCCCGGCAGCCCATTTTGCTGGCCGGCTATCCGGATACCATCATTTACCAAATCGTCCTTGACGAAACGGCCATGGAGTCCATGTTGAAAAACAGGCTGCTGGACCTGGCCACGGATATTTCAGCAGACCGCTTCGTGCGCTTACAAGCAGACTCTTTTATCGGGCGCTATTATGATTTCTATACACCACGCACCCGCGCACTCTACATGCTGGCATTGAACAACCGCTCGCCAAAATTGGGGCGCTACGTGCGCAAAGCGCTTGCCTATGCCATTGATGTCGGTAAGATCATCGACATAACCACCCACGGCCTGGCCGAACGCATCTTGGGCCCAATAGATGCAAACTCTCCTCATGTCCACCCGGGGCTCCACCCACTGCCATACGATCCGGACGAAGCGCGACGCCTATTGGCCGCCGACGGTTGGCACGATCCGGACGGCGATGGCATTCTGTCAAAAAACATAAACGGCCAGGAAGTACCGCTCAGGCTTGAACTGGCCATACCCAATACCATCAGCTTCAGCAATACGGTGGCCATACTCGTCAAGGACGATGCGCGCAAAGTGGGATTTGACATCCGGATCAAGCCCTATACCTGGAAGCAAATTCTGCAAGGACTCAAGTCCCGGCGCTTTGAGATCACGCTCATCCGCTTCTCTACACCA
>JALVEF010000139.1 GCA_027031185.1 Saprospiraceae bacterium | reverse complement strand
AGCCTAAATCCGGCAAAGCAAGTAAGTGCGGGGCTTGCTTGCCTTGCCTTGATTTGCCTTGGATTGGATTTCCTTGCCGTCAGCTTTAGCTGACGGGACAAAGGCATCAAAACAAAAAGGGGCTTCAGCCCCGAAAATGGGCCGGGAAGGGGGGCTAAAGCCCCAAATTTTTTTTAAGCTCTCTCCCCGTCGGCTGAAGCCGCCGCCAGTGGTTGTTCATCCCCTTCGGGGATTGGGGTGCCTTACTTTTCCCGCACTTGTTATACATTTTCGAAAAGGGCGTCCACAAAGGCCTTTTTGTTGAAGATCTGGAGCTGTTCGATGCCTTCGCCGACACCGATGTATTTGATGGGGATTTTGAACTGGTCGCTGATACCGATGACGACGCCTCCTTTGGCCGTGCCGTCCAGTTTGGTGAGCGCTAAGGCGGTGACGTCGGTGGCTTCGGAGAATTTTTCGCACTGCTCGAATGCGTTTTGACCGGTGGTGGCATCGAGCACGAGTAGGACTTCGTGGGGGGCTCCGGGGAGACGCTTATGGATAGAATTGCGGATTTTGGACAATTCTTTCATCAGGTTGATTTTGTTGTGGAGTCGCCCGGCGGTGTCTATAATGGCGATGTCGAGATTGTTTTTGATGGCGTAGTCCACGGTTTCGTAAGCGACGGCGGCGGGGTCGGTGTGCATTCCTTTGGAATAAAAATGCGCGCCGCAGCGGTCGGCCCAGATTTTGAGTTGGTCCACGGCGGCAGCGCGGAAGGTGTCGGCAGCGCCGAGGACGACGGACAGGCCGCGTTCGCGGTATTGGTGGGCGAGTTTGCCGATGGTCGTGGTCTTGCCGACGCCGTTGACGCCGACGACAAGCAGGACGAAGGGTCTCTGTTCAGCGGGGATGGAGAAGTCTTCTTGCTCGGTGGTGTTGTTTTCGGCCAGCAGACCGATGATGACGTCTTTGAGGATGGCGTTGAGTTCGGAAGAATTAATGTATTTGTCGCGGCGGACGCGTTCTTCGAGTCGCTCGATGATTTTGATGGTGGTGTCCACGCCGACGTCAGAAGCGATGAGGATTTCTTCGAGTTCATCGAGGAAGTCTTCGTCCACGGTGGAGCGCCCGGCGACGGCCTTGGTGATTTTGGAAAAGATGCCCTTTTTGGTTTTTTCGATGCCTTTATCGAGGTCTTCCTTCTTTTTGGGGGAGAAGAACTTGTCAAAAAATCCCATGGTGGTGTATGTTTTGGCCAGATAGTTGCAAAAAAGGGCTTTTCCGTCAAACAACAGAAAAGCCCTTTAAAAAAAGGTAACTGTTTAGGTGCTCCTGTTTTTAGGGATAAAATAGGCATTTTTGTTCCTGTTGAAGCGAAAATTTTCGATGCGTAGCAGCGCTACGTGAGAAAATTTTTGCAAAAACAGGGGCAAAAAGGCCATTTTAGCGCAAAAACAGCGGGTACCTAAACAGTTACAAAAAAAGAAGCGGACGGAAGGGGGAGTTACTTCTTGGCAAAGAATTCGTCCACTTCGCTTTTGTGAATGATCATTTCGACGTATGAGTATTTACCGGTGACGGGGTCCTTGACCGGTTTGATGACCTTGACGTGCTCCTTACCGGAACCGGCGTTGGCGGCACGCTGGGCGATACGGGCGTTTTTAGAGATTTTCTTGGCCATGATTATTTGATTTCACGGTGAATGGTGTGCCGGCGGAGGATGGGGTTGTACTTGCGGAGCTCCAATCGTCCGGGCGTGTTCTTTTTGTTCTTTTGAGTGACATAGCGGGATGTTCCGGGCAAGCCGGAAGCCTTGTGCTCGGTACACTCGAGAATGACCTGGATGCGGTTGCCTTTGCTTTTCTTAGCCATGGTTGAAGCTTTATGAGATTACTTTTGTCAGCTTGACGCCGGTGTCCACTCCTTTCTTTTCGAGCTTGCGGAGGTAGGCATAGACACCGAGTTTGTTGATGGATTTGATGGCCTTGGCGGAGACTTTGAGCGTCACCCACTGTCCTGTTTCAGGGATGAAGAAGCGCTTTTTGTGAATATTGGGCACAAAACGACGCTTGGTCTTTTTGTGCGAGTGGGAGACGTTGTTGCCTGCCACCGGTCTTCTGCCTGTAAGTTGACAAACTCTGGACATTAGTTTGGAATTTAGGTTTGGTAACGCAACGATGGCGTCATTTGTTCCTGGTGACTCCGGCAGGACTCGAACCTGCAACCTCCTGATCCGTAGTCAGGTGCTCTATCCAATTAAGCTACGGAGCCGAATCGGAGCGCAAAGATAGGCTTTTTTTTTAAAAGGTGAAAGGGAAAGTTGCAATTTTGGAGGCGGGTTATTCAATTACGTACCTGCTGAGCCCACAATAGAAAATTAGGTTTCGTGGGAGTAAACCAAAATTTTCTTCTGTCTGGATTTTGATCAATTGAAGAATCGAAGAACCGAAGAATTGACAGGCTGATGTTTTGGGAGTAAGCTCAACTGCCTGAGAGATCCTGATTTTTGCACCAAAACTGCGGGTGCCTAAACAGTTATTCTGAATGCGCCTTAATCCATGCAGGCCCGTAGGGCCTGCAATCTTTCCCAATCGAATAGTGCGCCCGGCCGGATATGAAGCTCTGAATCGGCTTTGCGGAGCCAAAAGTGGCGAATCATTTGGATTGGTAGTTTGCCGGCGTTCCGCCGGACAAGGATTAATGGGTGCGGAAGATCATATTCCGGACGTCGCGCCAGGGGCCGGCATCATATACTTGGGCGATGCCCTTTGCGACGAGCAGGTCGTGCGCCTGACGGCTCCGGTTGCCGGATTCGCATACCAAGAGGACGGGTTTGGGATAGCGGTCTATGGCCGTGAGGTCGGCTTTCAATGTGTCCAGGGGGATGTTGATAGCGCCGTCAATGTGCCCGGCGGCGAATTCCCAGGGTTCGCGCACGTCAATAATGGTGGTGCCGGGCTTGTTTGCCAAGTCTCTTAAAGTCATAATAACATTCTAACGTATTGGCGCGGGATATTGTTTTGGGATCGCGGGGCCGGACTGCCTGTGTTCAATTAAAAATTAAAAATGAAAAATTAAAAATAGGGGTACCTATACTCATAGTGATGTGTTTTGGGACGATTGAATATCGAACATGGAATATGTAGAATATCGAACAAGGAACACCGATTTGAGATTTTAGAATGAATCCCTGAGCTATTCGAACCGTGGTCACTGAGCGCTGCACTGAGCCTGTCGAAGTGCGAAGTCGAAGTGCCCACTTCTCAAATCTTCATTCGTTAATCGGTGTTCGATATTCCCAAGACTTGTCCCAAACCTGTTCGTAACGAGTATAACAGTTGCAAATAGGGGCGGTGCCGGAAACTCTCCAAAAAAAAAGCGACCGGATGACCGGTCGCTTTTTGATGATTCACTCACCACTCCAGGTTAGAGAAGAGTCGTCGGACAAACGTACTCGGTGAGTTTGAACTTCTTGGTGCGCTTGATGGCTTTGAAACCGCCACGGACGTCAGTGACTTTCTTGATGCCATTGTTGTATAGGATGGAACTGGCAATCAAGGAGCGGTATCCGGACGCACAATGGATGTAGTAGTGCGTGGTAGGCTTGAACATGGCGATGTTGTCGGGCAGGTCGCGGAGCGGTACGTTGATAGCGCCCTGCACATGTTGGGACTGGTATTCAGACTCCTTGCGGACATCCACGATGTTTTTCTTGCCGCGCTTTTCGGCCAGTTCTTCGGCAGAGATGGAGCCGAAGTGAACGGTGGGGAATCCTGCTGCTTTCCAGGAGCGGATGCCACCTTTGAGGTAGCCGATGGCATTGTCGTAGCCGACGCGGGCAAGCCGGGTGACCACTTCTTTTTCGCGACCGCGGGGGGCGATGAATATAATCTTTTGGTTGAGGTCTTTGATCAACTCGCCTACCCAAGGGGCGAAATTGCCGTCTAGGCCGAAATACCAGGATCCTTCGATCCATTCTTTGGTGAAGGCTTTTTTGGAGCGGGTATCAATGACCATGATATCGGGCTGCTCCATAAGCACGCGGAACTCTCTGGGCGTGAGCGGACGTGTGCCTTGCTCGATGATTTCGTCAATGCTCTTGTTGACTTTGCGGTTCATCATGGCGTCTTTGCCAAAGTACTGGGGCGGCGTTTTGAGGCCGGTAGTGACTTCTTTGATGAACTCCTCTTTGGTCATGTCGGGACGGAGGGCGTAGTTGACTTGCTTTTGGTGACCGAGTGTGTCCCAGGTCTCCTTGCTCATGTTCTTACCACAAGCAGAACC
>JALVEF010000138.1 GCA_027031185.1 Saprospiraceae bacterium | reverse complement strand
TTTCGGGTTGGTTGAGCTTTATCCGATCGATAAGCTTGGATTTAATAATTTCGTCAAAAAAGCACCGCTGTTTGATAAGTACATCAAAATCATACCGCCTCCTACACCGGATTATTCATGATCCGGCACCGGCACGTACGGCATGGGTACCGGACTTTGCCAATCCACCGGCAGGACCCCAAACCCCG
The DNA here is from genome assembly GCA_027031185.1 of Saprospiraceae bacterium. Taxonomy (GTDB): domain Bacteria; phylum Bacteroidota; class Bacteroidia; order Chitinophagales; family Saprospiraceae; genus HyVt-613. Next base: position 4,087 of record JALVEF010000138.1, on the reverse strand, counting down.
CCGGCGATAGCCGGCAAACTTTCTACAAATACGTCTGGTTATAACTGTTTAGGTTCCTGCTGTTTTAGCATAAAAACGGGAGGAAACTAAACAATCACGTTGTTTCTGGGGACCCGCTTTGCTCTGGCGTGTTTTCCCTTTGCCTATATCTGGCAAAATTCTACAAAGTCCCGTATCCGACTCGACAAACCATTGAAAATCAACATATTACATCAATTTGTGAAATGATGCGTGCTACAAAGCCCCGATTTTGTCCTTGTATGCACGTGCAAAATAGCGTACCATTGCGTAATTCGTGAAGTAAATCTTCCATCATGCGGCATATAGTTTTTTTTCTCGTTTCGTTGATGTTTTTAGTGCCTGTCGGTGGCTATGCACAGTGTCCGGTGGGGGATATCAAGTTTACCACGCAGGCAGAGATAGACAACTTCCCGATTGACTATCCCGGTTGCTCGGCCCCCGGGACTATCGAAATTTATGGCGATGATATTGTCAGCCTGCAGGGCCTGTCAAATATTGATACAATTTTCGGGAACTTAGAAATTGCGCATTGCGGCATGCTCACCAATTTGCATGGACTTGACAATGTTAAATATATCAGCGGTGATGTACGTATAAAATATAATGATTCGTTGTTTGATTTACAGGGTCTGAATGGCCTGATGCGTATTGGAGGGGATCTCAATCTGCCGAATGGGGCATTAAGCAGCCTGGAAGGCCTAAACAATTTGAATTATATCGCCGGCGACCTTTTCTTAGGTTTCCACACCTCGGATCCTCCCACCGATTCCAACACATACCTCCTTCCGGCCTTGACCGACCTGTCCGGGCTGGATCATCTGGATAGTATCGGAGGTGATTTTGTAATCAAGACAGTTCCGCTTACAACATTTGCCGGTGTCTCGCAGCTTGAGAAAGTAGGTGGAGATATTTTTTTAGAAGCTTGTAATAAACTCGTAAATTTCGAAGGACTCAGCAGTTTGAAAGAGGTGAACGGCATTTTATTGAGTCCGGTTCTGTTATCTTACAACACGGGCAATTACCTGGTTTATTATTTACCCGCGCCTAATAATAGCCTCCAGGGTTTTACCGGGCTGAGCAGTCTTGCTAAACTCAATATTTTGGATATTGGAGACAATCCCGCCTTGACATCGTTTAATGGCTTGCAGAACATTACCGAGCTGGGTACGCTAAAGATAACGCAAAACACAAGCCTGACCAATTTTGACGGACTTAATAATTTGACTAAAATATCCGACAAATTTATTGTAGGTGGGGTGAGGTCCTCCTATGACTTAAGCACAGGGAATATTACTAATTACGCTGCCGGCTCGAATATCTCCTCTTTTTCAGGTCTGGATAATCTAAAAGAAGTCGGAGATTTTAGTATTGACCATTCGAATCATATCAGTGATTTTTCCGGACTTGAAAATCTTGAAATTATTCACGGTCACTTCTCCATCGGAAGTGTAAGTCTTTCCTATCCTGGCGGCCCGCATATTGCAAGTGATAGTCTGTTGAGTAGCTTCAAAGGGCTTAGTTCATTGAGGAAAATCGAGGGAGGATTGTTTGTCAGGGCCGTTAATGAAATTTCCGACTTCACTTCTTTGCATGTGGACACTATTGCCGGTGGCTTGTTCGTCAATTCATCCAATATGGAAAGTCTCGAAGGCCTTTCCTCTACCTACATCGGTCATAGCATTATACTTGGTTCTTTTTTTGTACCGCTAATGGATAATTTTTACGATTTGTCTCAGCTTGCTGGCATAGACTCTGTGCACGGAGATTTATTTATAGTTGGATTGGATTCCATCATTGATCTCAACGGATTGGAAGATATCAAGTATGTGCAGCGGGATCTGATAATTGCAGGAAACGAAAATCTTGGTAATGTTGATGCACTGAGCAATCTGGAGTATGTCGGACGGAATTTCTCGCTGGGTGAATATATTTATATTATTGGTTTTTACCAACCGCCCATTACATTCCCTAATCCCAACCCCCATCTGCAATCTATCGAGGGGCTTTCCAAACTCAAAACGGTTGGTGGTAGTTTCACTTTTGCGGGAAATAACCTGATCAAAAGCCTTTCCCCCCTGTCATCATTGGAGTCCATCGGAGGAAATGTTTATATTGGAAAGCAAATAGCACCTCAAAATCTCTTTGCTTACCCCGGCATCTTTTTTGGCAATGACCAACTTGAAGATATTAGTGTGCTAAAAAATGTATTTTTTGATAAAAAAGTGTATGTCGTGGGTAATCCTGCGCTCACCAGTTTGGAAGGGATTGGAAACCGTGACAGCCTGGATGAACTGAGCATTGTACGGTGCGACAGCCTTTTGACACTATCCGGCCTTACCGGTATTAAGCAAATAAACAATCTTGCTATCGGCTATTATAGTTTGGTTGATTCGGTAGGGAATAATAGTCTCCAATCCCTCCAAGGCCTGGATGACGACACCTATGTGGACTTCGCCCGAATTGTCGGCAATCCCAATTTGAATACATGCGGCTATCTCTGGCTCTGTGATGCCATCCTGCGCGATCAAGCCGATGTGCTTGATAATGGCCCTTCTTGTACGACGGACCAGATGCTGGCTATTTGCTCCGATTATTCGATCTCCGGCACCATTTTCTACGACTACAACCAAAACCAACTCCGTGATCCCAACGAGAGCGGCATCCCGGGGCGAAAAGTCTGGTTTGACCCGCCCGGCCATACACTATTGACAAATCAAGACGGTGAATATCTCCAACTCTGCCACAGCGGCACCGTCTATCAAATCACCTGGATAGACACCCTCGATTGGAGCCTGACCACCGACTCTGCATCGTACCAGACATCCTTCACTCCCGGCCTGCCCTCCAATCACACCATGGACTTCGGCATACTTCCCAATTTCTCCAAACACGCCGGCAACGTCAATCTTTCGTCCGACCAGACACGGTGCAATACCGATGTGAATTTCTTCCTTCGAATGCAGAATACCGGCACCTACATGGAGTCCGGCCATATCCGGCTGCAATACGATTCTACCTGTGGCTTTGTCTCCGCGACTCCATCCACCGGACTGACAGTAGATACCGGTGCCCACACACTGACCTGGGCTTATGACTCGCTCTATCCTTTCCAGTACAGGGATTTCTCCATTGTCTTCACCATGCCGGATCAAAACAGCACGAATTCCCCCATCCATTTCCTGGCGGAAATGGATGCCGACTCCGCCGGTACGGACAATCTGCTGGATGCGTACCACTACGACCCCATTGTGCTGTGCTCTTTCGACCCCAATGACAAGCAGGTCATGCCCCCCGGCGTCCGGGATGAACACTACACACTGCACGACCAAAAACTCACCTACACCATCCGCTTCCAGAACACCGGTAACGCACCCGCGATTGATGTCCGCATCAAAGACACGCTGGATGCCAACCTGGACATCAATACGCTGCGCATCGTCAACAGTAGTTTCCCGGTGCAGACCGCTATCAACGGCCAAGTCCTGGAATTTTTCTTTAAAGATATTTGGCTGCCCGACAGCACGAGCAACGAACCGGCCAGTCATGGCTTTGTCACTTACGAAATCCAACCCAAGCCCGGCCTGCCGGACTACACCGAAATCAAAAATACCGCCCATATCATCTTTGACTTCAACGATGCCATCGTGACGAACACCACCACCAATACGATGGTCACGATGATACCCGACGCCGTAATGTCTCCCGATGTGCCGCAAATCTCCATCACGCCCAATCCTGCCCGCGAGATGATTTACGTATCCGCCGGCGACCGGCCCGTCACCGGGGTCCGGATTTACAATAATTTAGGGGAGTGTTTACGGGCGCTTTCAGGCGCCCGTGTGGATGTCAGCGATCTGCCCCCCGGCCTGTATTGGGTCAAGGTGCAGGTAGGGGAGGCGATTGGGATGGCTAAGATGGTGAAGCTGTAGTCCGGGGGCCCGGTATTGAAATACCTCTGTGGCTTTGCGACAAGTTTATCGCTATAGCGGAGTAACTGTTTAGGTACCCGCTGTTTTTGCGCTAAAATGCCCTTTTTGCCCCTGTTTTTGCAAAAATTTTCTCACGT
>JALVEF010000137.1 GCA_027031185.1 Saprospiraceae bacterium | reverse complement strand
GTACCCGTTGCGCCAGCGGGTCCAGCCCACGGTCATGGTGTCGAACTTCCCCCGCTCAAGGGGAAGCGTGACACCGACCGTGACGTGTTCGTTCTCGTCGCTCCCCCAATCCGTCACAATGAGGACGACGGTGCACATCTCCCCGTGAGGGCCCTGTACCGTGGCCTCGTCCTGCCACCAGCCCCTGGCACTTGTGCGCCAGGTGGGGGCTTTCAGCGCTATCTCCCCTCGCCGGAACCGTGTCACCAGGTCACGAGTCATGGGCAGAAGGAAGTCAATGGCCCGTTTATTCGTCCACCGCCAGTTCGTGCTCTTCATAGGTCACTCTCCTTTAGAGTTAGAATGTGAGATGAACAAAGACCGGTACGGGCCTACCCATGCGCCGGTCATGGATCGTGCTCAGGCCCTTCCCGCACCGCTCACAGATGAAGCGATGGTTCGGCGCGGACGAGATCGCCACCATTCCCTCCTTTCTTCCGGGGCGTCGGTTCGAGACCGCGACCGGGCACGAAGAGCACCTCGGCCGTCTCCCAGCCGAAGACGACGGTGTGGGTTTCCTTGCCGGTCACGAAGTTCCAGAACGCGTCCACCCAAAGGACGTTCCTGTACTCGGGGGTCGAGGCCGTATCGTAAAGACGGAGCATGGCCTCCACAGCCTCATCGTAGTAGCCCTTCTGGCGCGCGACCTGTCGGCGCGCCAGAAGGGCTGCCCGGAGATCTTGCCCCTCGTCGGCCCGGAGGGTATCGACCTCGGTGAAGAAGTTGAAGCTTCCGTCATCGTGGAAGAAAAACTGTCCGGCGCTCATCTTCCACTTCCCCGGGACAACGGGAAAGAGCACCTGCCAGCGCGCCTCCAGGAGACCCGGCGGCGTGGCCACATGCGAGGTGAGAATCCAACATGGGTCAATGAGGATGCGGGGTATGGCAACGAAAACCTCTCCTCGACGGGTCAGCGAACCCCTTAGACTGGGGTCCCACAGGGGGAATACGGCGACATCCCCTACCCGTATGATCCCCTCGGCCATAGTGAACACGATGTCTCTTGTCATGTGCAACATGATTCTGCCTCCTTCCATAATCCTTACAGGAAGTCGGGGAGAGGGCGGTAACGGTCGTTACCACCCTCTCCGTACGGGGAGCGAACCCCTCTCAGTCCCACTCCCCACGAATGATGCGTCCGGTGCGGGGATCGATGTCGGCATAGTACCCGTTCCCCATGCCACGGAACTCCTTCTGGAATCCCCAGGTCTCTCTCATCTCGCCGTTCTTATCCTGCCAGCGAGACCAACCGACCGTCAGGCCGTCGTACTTCCCCCAATCCAGAAGAAGCGTCACTTCGACCCTGATGTGTCCCTTCCTGTCATCATGGTCTCCCCAGTCGGTTACGGTGAGGACGACGTGGTGCTGTTTGCCGTCGGGTCCCCTGAGAAAACGGTTCTGCTCCCACCAAGCTCTTGCCGATGTGACCTGACGGTTGGTAATCGGCTTCAACGTGATCTCCCCCCGCCGAAATCGCGCCACCAGGTCGCGGGCCATGGGCAGAAGGAAGTCAATGGCCCGCCGGTTCGTCCACCGCCAATTCGTGGTCTTCATAGGTCACCTCCTTGTAAAGTTGGGATGTCAGATGAACAAGGCGAGGGGTGAGAACGGTCGTTCTCACCCCTCTTTTCAACGTCCTATACCCACTTCTCCACGATCTTGGGCGGATACCCCAGCGCCCAGGCGGCCATGAGAGTGTGCCCCTTCCCGTTGGAGAGCAGCCGCGCCAGGTAGGGACGACAGGCGGGAATACGAGACAGTTCTTCAACCCGCCCTTCCAGCCAGCGTCGCGCCACCTGGGCCGCCATGCCGCCGGTCTCGCTGACACCGGCCAGGGCCCGGCACATGACCTCCGGGACGCCTACTATCTCCGCCGCCGCTTCCAGCGCGGCCAGCGCCGCCCACGGCCCCCTCCCCCAGGCGATATGCGTCAGCAGGTCGGCCGCGGCCTTCATCCCCGCCTCCGTGGCCAGGGAGACCAATCCGGCCAGTATCACGGGATGCAGGTCCTGTACATCCCAGAGAGAACGGACCTCCGGGACGGCCTCATCCCGCGCCGCCATCAGGTACCCGTAGACGCCGTGTACCCGCAGGTCGATGGGGATGTCCTCCGCCAGCGCCAGGCGACGGAAGAAGGGCGCAGCCTGAGCACCCAGAGTCGAGTATGCGGCCAGCACATGGTTGAGCGCCACCGGCAGCATCTCCTGCCACCGCTCGACGACCTGGGAGGCCATGCCCTCCCAGTCCTCGGGGGCGAGCGTCCTGGCGCGCAGCAGCAGGACCTCCATGGCCTTGGCCGCGGCGAGCTGCACCATGTGCACGTCCTGGAGGCCCTGACGGATGACGTCCACCGCCAGGCGTACCTCCTCCTCGCCGGACCAGGAGCCCACACGGAACGCCACGGCGAGCATCAGGGCCTCTCGCACCGGCCAGGCTTCCGCGGCCAGCGCGGCGCTGACCACCTCCCGCAGGCGCTCCCCTGTCAGCACAGAGCTGCTGACGTGAGGCAACAAGGACACGGCTTTGGCGCGCACGGCCGTGTCGGGGTCATCGACGGCCATCTGTACGATGACCTCCTGTGTCTCCGCACGCCGCCAGTCCAGCACGTCCTTCACCTCGTCCAGCGCGGCCAGGACGGCCGGCAGGTCGGCCAGCGCCCGTTGCAGGTAGGCTTCCGCCCAGTCCCGGTGCTGCTCTTCCAGCGCGGCCAGGGCGGTCAGCCGCACGTCGGCAGCCGGGTGGCGAAGGAGGATGCGGTAGTCGCCCATCCGGCGCACGAACCAGTCCGCGGCCCACCGCGCGCCCTGCTTTCCCGGGGTGTGCATGTTATGGGTGACGTTCAGGTACATGAGCCAGATGGAGGCGGCCTCCTTCTTCGTCGCCTCCACGCCCCGCTCCTCCAACGCCGCGCGGACGAAGCGCATGTTCTGCCAGAATTTCTTCCGCAAGGGCACCAGGCCCTGGGGCATGTCCCGTCCCGGGTCGGGGATGGTCTCGACCCGGGCGAGTAAGGATAGAAGTTCGCTTGCCTTCTGCATCGTTCACCTCCTTATGATTTGGCCTCCAGTGTTCGGTCTCGGCGGTACAGTTTTCTGATGAGACCGGCATGCAAGGCCTCCACCTCCTCGTTCAACACAGAGGTTTCATATATCGGAAGCTTCTCCCCGAAGATTTGCTCCGCCTCCTCGGGGAAGGCTTCCCGAAAGAGACGGGCATAGAGTACGAATCCTTTGGGACCGAAGGGGGCAACAAACGAGGTCTCGGCAATGACAAACAGCTTTTCTGCGAGCGTGGGCGGACGAAGGTCTCCGCCGTTGGCAATCCGTTCCGCCAATTCACGGATGTGCAACCGCGCAAGGCGCTCCGTCCACATTCCGGGTGGGACCACACTACGGGTCCGAAGGCCGAACAAGCGGTCTATTCGGTCCGCGAGTTGCGGCCAGCGTTCCTTGGCCCGGGCGATTTCATCCTCCACCCACTCCATCTCGTCGAAGACATTGCCGAGCACCCGCCAGAGGGGGTCGCCCCCGACGACCTCCGTGATCCTGCTCAGCAGGTCCTGGGATCGGGAGACATCCGCGGACCGCGTGTCCATCACGTTCTCCGGTGGGCGCTCCTGAAATTGCTCCTGTGGGAGGAATGCAAAGAGGGGCAGATCATCGACCTTTGTCGCGCACATAACTCACCTCCAAGGAAAGAACAGAGGGGCGGCCGTGTTGGCCGCCCCTCCCATGACGGTTAGAAATGCACCACTCGGGCCGAGTCCCAAAGCCCGGATTACCAGAGGACGGGGGTGAAGACGATGCACCCCACGCGCTGTCCCTGGTCTTTCAACCAGAACCACCAGCGCAGCTCGTCCGCCCCCTCATCGCGGAGTTCCTGCCGCACCGCCGCCCACTCGGGCGACATGAGGGTCTGGTACGCGTGGCGGACGATCTCGTCCGCCGTCGCCGGGCCCCGCAGGCTGAAGTCCGAGATTCCCCGGTAAACCCGACCGTTACGAAACGCGTCCAGGCCAAGCGTCACGTTGCCGCTCTGGCTCAGACGCTTCCATACCTCACCGTCGGGGATATTCACCCCCTGCACACGGGTAGAGACCCGACGCAAGTCCTTCACACCACGCAGTGCATGCATGATTCACCTCCCTTATTCTTAGTCTCCACCAACTTATACATCCCAGTCCGGGAATCCAAGCGCTTCCTGCGCTGCCAGACACTCGGACCGGGAATGGGGACATTGCTCAACCCGATAACCCCACAA
>JALVEF010000136.1 GCA_027031185.1 Saprospiraceae bacterium | reverse complement strand
AAGGAGGTATCTTTGACCAGAGATTCGATAGCGTAAGTCCTTTCCATGTGGCGATTTTCCGTGTAAAGTCCGTGTAAAGAAAACAAGGATTTCCGAAAAGCGGATTATCCGCGGTGAAAAAATGCAACTATTTTGCTACCCGCTGTCTATGCGCTAAAAACCTATACTCGTTACGAACAGGTTTGGGACGAGTCTTGGGAATATCAAACACCGATTAACGAATGAAGATTTGAGAAGTGGGCGTTTCGAATAGCTCAGGGATTCCTTCTAAAATCTCAAATCGGTGTTCCTTGTTCGATATTCAATCGTCCCAAAACAAATCGCTTTGAGTAAAAATAGTTGGTAACTGTTTGGGTGCCCGCTGGTTTTGCGCTAAAATGCCCTTTTTGCACCTGTCTTTGGTTTGTGACTGTTTAGCTTACTCCAATAAATCCGGCCTGTCAATTCTTCGATTCTTCGGTTCTTCGATTCTTCAATCACCAAAAGCCAGGCAGAGGAAAATTTGGTACACACTCACGCCGCGTAATTTTTAGAGTGAACTCATAGTTACGAAAAAACTAAATTTGCCCCAAAAAGCGTGCTCTCCATTCTCATCCCCGTATATGAACAGGACTGCCGCCTGCTGGTAGAAGCCCTGGACCGACAGGCAGAAGCGGCGGATGTGGAGGTAGAAATTATCATTGCCGATGACCACTCGCCCGGGCCCGCACCGGAGTTGGCCCTGCTGGATGCCTTGCCGCGTGTATCCTATCATTATCTGCCTGTCAACCTGGGACGGGCCGGTTGCCGCAACTGGCTGGCCCGGCAGGCCCGGTATCCTTACCTGCTGTTTATTGACGGCGATATGGAGGTGGTGCGGGAAGACTTTCTGAGCCGGTACATAGAAGCACTGGCGCCTGGGCGCGTCCTCTGCGGTGGCCACATCTACGCACCGGCCCCGCCGGTGCAAACTTCTCTTCAATTGCACTGGGCGTATGGGCGACAACGCGAACAGCGAAGCGCGCCCGTTCGTCAAAAGGCAGCTTTCGACGCATTTGTCCCTTCCAACTTCGTTCTGCCGGCGGCGCTGTTTCGGCAAATTTATTTTGACGAAAGCCTAAAGACTTATGGCCACGAGGACAGTCTTTTCGGCTACCGGCTCAAGGGGCGCGGCGTAGAAGTCATCCACCTGGACAATCCCCTGCTCCACCGGGGACTGGAGCCGGCGGAGCGCTTCATTGCCAAACAACGCGAGGCGGTCAAAAATCTTCGCCGGCTGGAACGCACCCACCGTTTTTTCGGGACGCAGCTGCAGCGCACCGCCCGATCTTTGCGCCTGCTGGCCCCATTTATCCGTCTGTTGCCTGAGGCCTTTTTGTGTGCGCGGTTGCGGCGCACACAAAATCTACGCTGGCTGGACTTGTGCAAACTGAAATGGTATTTTAGTACCGGGAGCTAATGACGCCGGCTCCTATCCGGACTGATGCGTGACCGCATCAGTCCGGATAGGAGCAACGCACCAGGGACAATCCCCGGGCGGGGGCGCGCCACGGTTTTTTGAGCCGGCGTTTTTGCTCCATAGCTTCGCGGACTTCATCCGGGGAGATCAGGCCCCTGCCGACGCGCAGGCTCATACCGACAATGAGACGCACCATGCCCCACAGGAAGCGGTCCGCCGTGATGCGGAAGTACATCTCGCCTTTTTCGGGGAGGAACTCCCAAACGGCATGCTCCAGTTTGCAAATGGTCGTCCTGGCATCGCTGCCGGCCTTGGCGAAGGTATAAAAGTCCTCATAGTCGGGAAGCATCCGGGCGACTTGCTGCATCCGGTCAAAGTCCAGATCGTTCATTTGGGGATAGATGGTAAACCACTCTTTTCTAAACGGGTCTTTGTCGCGCTTGATACGATAGATATAGGACCGGGACAGGGCCGAATACCGGGCATGCCAATCCGGCGGCACGGTGCGAATGTCGCGGATCAGCACATCATCGTTGAGCAGTCGATTGAGCTTATAGACCCAATTGGCGACGGGGCGCTCTGCGTCAAAATGGGCAAAATACTGCTCAGCGTGTACGCCTGCATCGGTGCGCCCGCAACCGGTGACACTTATGTCCTGTCGCGACAGTTTGGAAAGCGCCTCTTCGAGATGCGCCTGTACCGTAAAGGCATTGGGCTGCTTTTGCCAACCCTTGAAACGCGTACCATTGTAGGCCAGACTGATCGCAAAGCGCATAGCAGTAAGGCCGTTAGGCGGCAGAGAGCTGTTCGAGTTTGGATTTTTTCAGCTCACGCAAGACATACGCCTCGTCCACGAGAAGGTGATTGATCTTCTTTTGCGAGGGCAGCTCAAACATGGCATCGGTCAGTACGGCTTCGACAATAGCGCGCAACCCACGGGCTCCCAGCTTGTATTCCACCGCCTTGCGGGCGATTAGATCCAGGGCATCGTCAGTAAACTCGAGACGGACATTTTCCAGTTCCAGGAGTTTGACGTACTGCTTGACGACGGCGTTTTTGGGCTCGGTCAGGATCGTCTTCAAGGTTTTTTCATCGAGCGGTTCCAGGTGTGCCAGTACGGGCAGGCGACCGATCAGCTCCGGTATCAAGCCGAATTTGCGCAAGTCTTCGTGCGTCACGTACTGCAGCAGGCTGTCTTCGGACACTTTGTCTTTTTTAGATGCATTGTAGCCGATGACTCGCTTGTTGATGCGTCTGCCAATGATCTTGTCAATGCCGCTGAAAGCCCCGCCGGCGATGAAGAGGATATTGGAGGTATCCACCTGGATCATCTTCTGTTCGGGGTGTTTGCGGCCGCCGTAAGGCGGGACATTGACCACCGTACCTTCCAGGAGCTTGAGCAATGCCTGCTGAACGCCTTCGCCCGACACGTCGCGGGTGATGGAAGGATTATCGCTCTTGCGAGCGATTTTGTCTATTTCGTCAATGTAGATGATACCACGTTGGGCAGCTTCCACGTCGTAATCACAGGCCTGGAGCAAGCGGCTGAGGATGCTCTCGACATCTTCGCCCACATAGCCAGCTTCGGTCAATACGGTGGCGTCCACGATGGTATAGGGCACGTTGAGCAGGCGGGCGATGGTTTTGGCAATCAGCGTTTTACCGGTACCGGTCGGGCCGACAAAGAGGATATTGGACTTCTCCAGCTCGACATCGTCCAGTGATGGGTTGTTGAGCCGCTTGTAGTGGTTATAGACGGCAATGGCGATGGCCTTTTTGGCCTTCTCTTGTCCGATGACGTACTGGTCAAGAAATTCGACAATTTTTTTGGGTTTTCGGATTTTAAACTTGCCGGTCTTGGGGCTAAATTTGGATCCGGACTTCAACGAAAGCTCCGATTCCATGATATCATGTGCTTGGACGAGGCACTCATCACAAATATAGGCATCCAAGCCGGAAATCATCAGGCGAGCGTTGTGGCTGTCTTTTCCACAAAACGAACAGTATTGCTCAAAGTTTTCTTCCATAGTAAATGGTTTTCGGAGTGGTATGGGTCAGGCTTTGTTGCGCTCCAGGACTTCATCCACCAAGCCGTATTCTTTGGCTTCTTCGGCACGCATCCAGTTGTCGCGGTCACAATCCTTTTCGATGCGCTTGTAGGTCTGGCCGGTATGTTTGCTGAGGATTTCGTACAGGTCTTTTTGCATCTCCTTGATCAGCCGGTATGAGATTTCCATGTCGCTGACCTGTCCTTGCATCCCGCCGAGTGGTTGGTGAATCATCACACGGGAATGCGGCAGGGCGGTACGCTTGCCTTTGGTACCGGCAGCGAGCAGGACGGCACCCATACTGGCTGCCAGGCCGGTACAAATCGTGCCCACATCGGGAGATACGTATTGCATGGTATCATAGATGCCCAGGCCGTCAATGACCGAACCGCCCGGACTGTTGATGTACATCAAAATGTCGCGGCTGGCGTCCGTGGATTCCAAAAAGAGCAACTGCGCCTGCACGACGTTGGCCACATAGTCATTGACCGGCACGCCGAGGAAGATGATGCGATCCATCATCATCCGCGAAAAGACGTCCAGGCCTACGATATTCATCTTGCGCTCTTCGATGACATTGGGCGTAAAGCCGTAAATCCTGGGCGCCGTGGTTTCGGCATACTTCTCCAGATGCATCCGGCTCATACCCAGATGCTTGGTGGCGTATTTGAGAAATTCATCTTTGTGAATCATGTCAGGGTGTTTACTTGTTTAATCCGCCAGTAATAACGCTTTTTGGGGCACTTTGTTTGGGGCATGACAGGCATGTCGTCAAGCTGACAAAGTCACTGCACCGCGAAAGCATTAAGGTCAGAAAACTCCGGAAAACGATGCCAAGGTACTGACCAGGACTCGTGTCCGGCGCCTACCTGCATGTATCCGGTCGGGCAGCCGGGCGCGCCTTATTAATCAGTGCTTGGCAGGGACTACACCAAAGGCCCGAAAGAGACAAGTCCCATTGCCCCGGGCTGTATCTATCCGGCATCCATGTCCACCGGATCGGCATAGGCGGTATCTCGCTTGCGGATCAGCTCCTCTACGGTGACAGGTACTTCACGGGTCTTCAAATCGGCTTTTGCGCTTTCGAAGACACTTGAGTCAAAGATCGCAAAGAACACCGAATAATATTCCTTCGCCCTACTTTTTATTAAAGATCTGGCATATTTCACCACCAGTTCATGATCGGGGGGTAAGCCAAATTGGCTGCCTAAGTCCCGGGCCAGGTAGTGGAGAACTTCGTTATTGGACGGGGTCTCTACTTGGTATTTCTCTTTCCAGGCCAAACGAATAGCCTTCCAGCTGATTTCATCTTTGATGTGTCGGAATGTGACACTATCGGTCGCTTCGATTTTATCAGCGTAAAGCAATTTCAAAATGGCATCATCTACCTCGACGTAGAGCTGTTGCAACAGAAAGTCTTTCCACTCTTTCATCAGGATTTGGTCGGACATGGAGCTGTATTGGGCTTTTAGACCCAGGCTAATTTTTTCGAGGGCCTCTTCCTTGGTAGTGACCTGACCGGGGCCAAAGATCTTGTCAAAAAACTCCTGGTTGAGTTCGGCGGGCTTGATGGAAAAGACTTTTTGAATCTCAAAGGTCACGGAGTCCGGGACGGTATCATCCGCTGTCAACTTTTCGGAAAAAATTTTGGCCGCAGCTTCGGAAAGGTGTTCCAACCTGATTGGGACTTTTTCGCCGACGGGGGTTTTTAGCAGTTTTTCTTTAAGCTCGGTATTCTCCACATCCGTGATGCGGAGGAAAAAATTAAAGTCATATTCCGCGGCTTTCTCATCTGCACGCACGAGCTCAAAAACGGTGGTTTCATCGCGCTCGTCGGTGGTTTCCGTTACAGACGAAAAAGACTCGCGGAATTTTTCCAGTTCTTTTTCCGCCAGTTGAAGGAGGTCGTCACTGACGGTATAGCGTGTAAAGACGTGATCAAACTCGCGCCATTCTATCTTGGGCTCCCGCAAAGCCCAATAGACGAAGGTATAGGTAGCCGGTTTGTCGTATCCCTGAATGTCCACCACGACATCGGGGTCCGGTTTGAGTCGGTTTCCGACAATAGGAGTTTCAGACAAAGCCTCCTCCAGCGCATCGTTTAGCTGATCGGAGATCGCTTTTTCAAAAAGTTTATGCCCGGCAATTTTTTTGATAAGATTGAGCGGGACAGTCCCTTTGCGGAAGCCTTTCAGGTGGGCAGTCTTACGATAGGCCTTCAATTCTTTTTGGAATACGGGCATATAGTCCTCGGGCGTAAGCGTAACGGTCACTTTTAGAGCCTGTCCCGGAAGTTCCTGTTTGTCAACAGATGCCATGTGTGGATTTTTTACAGGAGGAAAATGAGCACTGCCACTCGAAAAGAGGTGCGGGTAGAGGGATTCGAACCCCCACGCCTTGCGGCACCAGATCCTAAGTCTGGCGTGTCTACCAGTTTCACCATACCCGCTCACCTTCGAAAACGGTGCGCAAAGATAGGCCTTTTGAGCCAAGGAGGCAAAGAACAAATGTGTTTGCGCGATTTTTCGTGTGCAAAGGCACGCGTGGAGCGCTTAGTTCAAATTGCTTTTGATTTGCTTGACGACATCGTCCACACGGTGGCTAAACTGGTGGTCAATCTCCAGCAAGTCTTCGACGGCCTGAATGGAATAAATGACGGTGGAATGGTCGCGCCCGCCAAAAAACTTGCCCACTTCTTTGAGTGATGCTTTGGTAAATTTTTTGGCGAGATACATGGCGACCTGGCGGGCCAAGACGATTTCGCGCTTTCGTTTCTTGCTTTTGAGATCCACTGGGGAGACCTCGAAAGCTTCGGAGACAATAGCGAGGATAAAGTCCAGTGTCACCTCATTGTTGGCGCGCTTGATGTATTGCTGCACGACAGACTTGGCGAGCGGGAGGTCAATTTCCCGCTGCGTCAGCTTCATCTGGGCGGCCAGGGAGACTAGGATGCCTTCCAACTCCCGCACATTGCCGTGGATGGTGCGACAAATGTAGTCACGCACTTCGTAGGGGATATCCACACTATTGCGGCGCATCTTGTGCTCAAAGATGGCCATTCGGGTTTCGTAATCGGGCTCTTGGAGGTCGGCGGTCAGTCCCCACTTGAACCGGGAGATCAATCGGTCTTCCAAACCATCCAGGTCCTTGGGCGGCCGGTCCGAAGTCATGATGATCTGCTTGCCGGCCTGGTGGAGCTGGTTGAAAATATGGAAGAAGATTTCCTGTGTTTTTTGTTTCTTTTCCAAAAACTGAATATCGTCCACGATGAGTACATCAATAGACTTGTAAAAGTTGACGAAGGCAGCGGTGGCATTGTCGCGGATGGAGTCCACGACTTGATTGGTAAAGGTGTCACTGCTCACATAAACGACCATCAGGTCATTGTGTTTGGCGACGATTTCGTTGCCGACGGCCTGAGCCAGGTGGGTTTTGCCCAATCCGGAATTGCCGTAGATGACCAGAGGATTAAACGGTGTGTTGCCCGGATTTTGGGCGATGGCATAGGCGGCGGAGCGTGCCAGCTTGTTGCAGTCCCCCTCGATAAAGTTGTCAAAACGCAGGCTGGGATTCAGCTGAGGCTTAAAATCGCGCTTGATGCCGGGGATGACAAAAGGATTCTTGATGACTTCGTCTTCGCGGGCAGAATAAGTCGTGGACGTATGGCTGGCAGGCTTGGACTTGCCATTGACTGCGCTGGGCGTTTGCGCTGTGGCCGGCGTGCCGGATGTCAAGACTTGGTACACGAGCTTGGCATTCTCACCTAATTCTTTGCGAATGGTACCGGCAAGCAGGTTGACATAGTTCTCTTCGATCCACTCGTAAAAGAACATGTTGGGCACCTGAATGGTCAGGGCGTTGCCGTTGATGCCTACCGGCTTAATAGGAACAAACCAGGTCTTGAAGGCTTGCGGATCTACAAACTTCTTGATGGTGTTCAGACAGTTGTCCCATACAATGCGGTGTGATTTTTCCATTGCTCCCGTGTGTTTCAAAAGTGAACAAAAACACTAAAAAAGAAGTTTGGCGATCCGTGCGGTCGTTGTAGGGGGGACAAATTTCCGACTATTTTTTCTAAGATAAAAATCATCCCCGGAAAAAACTTACATTTATTTTTTTCTAATACAACTTTTAGGTCTATAATAGCATAACCAGCTCATTTTATTTGATTTATATATTACGAAAAGGCTGTGCATTAATTTGTTTTCAATCAAACGGCGCGGTTGGTAGAGGATAGGCGCACCGCCCCGTTTTCCACAGGATTCTGTGGAAAACGGGGCGGTTTTTGGGCATTTTGACAGGGACAAAAAAGGCCTGCCGTAGCCGCACAATAATCTGCCTGTGGAAAAAAACGTTGTCCACAGGTTTTTCCACATCGGTATCCGGTAATGCACCCCCGCCCCCCACCGTGAACCGGTCTATAACCTATCCGGCCAACCATCCGGGGCCCTCTTGTTTTTGCGCTACAATCAGGAGCACCTAAACCGTGGCCCATCCGGTACGGACGGCAGAAGCAGCGGGCGGAAAGTGATGCTTGCCGTCACCGGACAAGAACGGGCAGCCACCGGTAAGGACGTGCAGCGGCCACCGGAAAGAGGCAGCCCGCACCGCTCCCGCCGCCAAGGCGGGAAAACTTTTTTCTTTCCGGCGGCGCAGCAATGAACACGTTTTGTCCGTGCAGGAAAGGGCGGCATGTCTGTCAAATATCACTCATAAGCGGTTTTTATTATACTTTTGTGGCGCTGAGACACGTTTTTGCACCTTAATGAATGGAGCAAAACCGGACCGACAAATTATACCCGCGGCGCAGACCGGCGGAAAAAAGAAACACCATGCACAAACATCTCTTTCTCATCCTCTTTCTGAGCCTGTATTTCGCGCTTCCGGCCCAGGAGACCGCAGTATATCAGGACGGCATCCTGACTGACTACAAGCGCGGTATGGACTTCTATGAAAAAGGGCTGTACGGCCAGGCCCAATTGGAGCTTCGCAAGTTGCAAACGAGAACGGCGCCGCCGCAGGCGCCATATTGGGAAAGCCTGCGCAAGGAAGGCGAGCTGTATAGCGCCAAGAGTGCAGTCAATCTGAAACAGGAGGAGGCCGAGCGGCTGGTGTCCCAGTTTTTGGCGGAAAACTCCCCGAGTCCGGCAGCGGCCAAAGCGGCGTTTGAGATCGCCAACTATTATTACAACAATGGCAAGTACCGCGAGGCCGCTCGCTTCTTTGAGATGCTCAGCCCGGGGGATCTGAGCCGCAAGCAAATGGAAGAGGCGTATTTCAAGCTGGGCTACTGCTACTTTGTGCGCAAAAAGTTTGACCGTGCCGACAAGTATTTCAACAGGACGCGCACCAATCCGGACAGCAAGTTTTATTATCCGTCCAACTACTACCACGGCATGGTGCAATTCTTTGACGGGCGCTTTGACGATGCGGCCAAAAGTTTTGAACTTGTGGAGCGTTCGCCTAAATTCCGCCCGTATATCCCCTTTTATCTGGCACAGATATATTATGCACAGGGCCTCTATGACAAGGTGATAGACTATGGCACATCGCGACTCAAAACGCCGCGCCTTCGCAAGAAGCCGGAGATCAACCTGCTCATCGGAAAGGCCTACTATGCCAAGGGTGAATTTGACAAGGCGCTGCCTTATCTCGAAGCCGCCGCCAAACGCTTGCGCAAGATGACGCCAGAGGACTTCTATCAACTTGCTTATACGCAATACCGCACCGGCAATTGTCAAAAGGCCACCAAGAACTTTGGCCAACTGGCCAAGGTCAAGAGCAAACTGGGCCAAATCGCCATGTATTTTATGGCGGATTGCTACATCAAGCTGGGCCAAAAGTCCAACGCACGCAATGCCTTAAAACGGGCTGCAGGCCTGGACTTTGACCCCGCGCTCCGGAAAAATGCCCTGTACAACTATGCCAAGCTGTCCTACGAACTGGGCTATGATGTGGAGGCGCTCCGCCTGTTTCAAAGCTTGGTGAAGGATCCGGAGTACGGCCGCCGGGCGCAAAAATTTCTCAGCGCCATCTTTCTCAACACCAAGGACTATGCACGGGCTCTTGAGATGCTGGATCAAATGCCCGAACATGCAAAAAGTGACGACCTGAAAGAGACGCATCAAAAGGTTGCGCTCTATCGAGCGCTTCAATTATACAACAGAGGCGATCTCGATGGGGCGTTGAAGCTACTCCGGCGGTCCCGCACGCTGGCCGATGATACCTACGCCACGGCGCTGGCTTATTTTTGGGAGGGTGAAATCCTGCACCGGAAAGGACAGTATGCCGCTTCCCGCGATGCCATCGCCCAATACCTTCGCCTGGCCAAAAACTTGTCTGACCTGCCGCCGGAGGCATCTGTCTATGCGGCCGATTACACACAGGGCTATAACTATCTGAAACTCAAAGACTACAGCCGTGCCCTGAACTACTTCCAATCGGCCATTGCCGAAATCAAACGGCAAGCCCCGATGATCGAGGACGACTTCATCAAAACCAAAATGCTGGGGGACGCCGTCGTCCGCGCCGGCGACTGCTACTTCAAAAAGAACAAACTCGCCAAGGCCGCCCGGCACTATGACGAGGCCGTGCGCAACCAATATCCCGACTATATCTATGCGCTCTACCAGAAGGCCATCATCGAGGGTTTGCGCGGCCATACCGAGAGTAAAATCATCGCACTCGAAAAGCTGGCGCGAGACTATCCCAACTCGCCCTATGCCGATGACGCGCTCCTGCAGGCCGCCATTACGTATATGGAAATTGATAAAAACGAACAGGCCAAAACACCGCTCAAAAAGCTGGTGCGCGACTACAAGGGAAAATCCAATCTGATCAACCAGGCGCTCCTGCGCCTTGGCCTCATCGCCTACAACGACGAACAGAGCGATATGGCCATCAACTATTACAAGCAGGTCTTTCTCAATAACCCCAAACCCGATGAAGCCAAGACGGCGCTCACGGCTTTGAAGGAGATCTATACCGACCAAAACCGCACGGAAGAGTACACCGCCTTCCTGCGTACTATCCCGGGCTATCAGGTTTCCGACCAGGAGGAGGAAAAACTCTTCTTCGAAGCGGCAGAAACGCAGTATGAGAATGCCAGCTACGACAAGGCCATCAAGGCCTTTACCAAATATTTGAAGAAGTACCCAAACGGGCCCCACTCTATCCAGGCACTCTATCATCGAGCCGAGTCCTTTGGCCAGCTGAAAAAGTACGATCGGGCCATGGATGACTTTGAAGCCATCGTGGACCGTGGGCCGAGCGAATACTACCTCAAAGCCGTCGAAAAGGCCGCTACCATCGCCTACAACATACAGCAGGATTTTGCCAAGGCCTTCGCCCTGTACAACAAATGGGAAAAAGCCGCCGACAAACCTGAGAAAAAACTCGATGCCCAACTCGGTGCGCTCCAATCGGCCTACCGCATAAACAACGAATCGGCCGTCCGCCAAACGGCTCAAAAACTCATCCAAAACCCCAACGCCGACAAGAGTCAAAAGGCGCTGGCCTGGTTCTACACCGGCAAATTGGCCTTCGACAACAAACACAACGACGAAGCACTGGAAGCCTTCAACAAGGTCACCCGCCTGGCTCCGAATACCGTCGAAGCCGCCGAAGCCCGCTACCGGATCGCCTACATCTACTACGTGAAGAGAGAGCTCGATATGACGGTCACACTGTGCGAAAACGGTATGAAGGCCAATCAGTCCCATCCGTATTGGGCCGCCAAGCTCCTGATCTTGCTGGCGGATACCAAAACCGAGCAAGGTGAACTCACGGATGCACAGGCCGCACTCGAGACCATCATTGAGTACTTCCCGGACAATCCCGAATTGCTCAAAGAAGCCAAGGCAAAACTCGAAATCGTCAAGAAAAAACAAGAGGCCGAAAGCCGGCTGCTCAAAGCGGGTGATGACGACCAACTCGAAATGGACATCGCCCCAGAGTGATTTCAGCCCTCATTCTTTCGGCACCTAAACAGATTTACCGACCATGAAAAAGAAATTCCTTTTGCTTTGCTCCATCGCCATCCTGGGCCGTATAGCCACGGCTCAAAACGACTTGCCCGGCGAAGAAGTAGAAGTCATCAAGCAGTTTGAAGCCACACTTCTGGACACCAAAAAACTGCATACGAAAGCCTCCCTGCCCGAGCCCAAGGATGAAAACGTGGAGCTGGACTATTCGCTCCATGCGGACAATATCGAAGTCCAACAGCCGGTACCGAAAATCCGCCCGCTGGGCATGCGGCGCGACAAGCTGCCACCCGGCTACAATGCCTATATCAAGGCGGGCTACGGCATTCCGGCGTCTCCACTGGGCGAGGTGGGATTCTACCACCAGGGTGACAACCTGCGGTTCAACATCCATGCACGCCATCACGGGGCCAATTTCAAGGGCCTGGCGCATCAAAAATTTGGCAAAACCGGGCTGCTCCTGGACGGCAAGTATCACTCCGACGGCAATCTGGGCGTCACGGCCGCCATCGGCTATGACCACCATTTGCTCCACTTCTACGGCTACGACCACGCACAGGACACGTTCAGCGCCGATGCCGTAAAACAGGTGTTCAACAACTTCCACCTCCGCGCCGGCATCGCCAACGACAAGCGGTTGTCCGGGGACCTGGACTATCACGTCCAATCATCGGCCTACTTCCTGACAGACAATTATGCGAGCAAAGAACAGGGCATTGTGCTCAATCTCGGGGGCACCAAGTGGATCGGCGGGCAGCACCCGCTCAAGCTGGATGTGATTACGGATTTTACTATCTTTCGCGATACTGCCAAACAGAGCTTAAACAACATCTATTTCAAGCCGTCCTTTACCTATCATGGCGATGCCTTTGCGCTCAGAGCGGGCGCCAATATCATCTCCAACGACGATGTTTTCCACTTCCTGCCCGATGTGGAGCTGGATCTCAACATTGTGGGCAGCAGCTTGACGGCATTTGCGGGATGGTACGGCGACATGTACAAAAACAACTTAAAAAATCTGTCGGACTATAATCCCTTTATCGTCTCCCGCTTTCGCCTTCGCAATACGGTCTATTCCAAGTTTTTCGGCGGCCTGCGCGGTACGGTGCGCGGCGCGGAGTATTCCGCGCAAATCGGCTATAAGAATGCGCAAAATCTGGCACTCTTTCTCAATGATTCCGTAGATACCAAGCGATTTGCCATTGTCTATGATACCGTCGGCATTTTTTACATTGAGGGTACGGCCAAAATCGGTCTGTTCAAGGGCTTTGATTTGCTGGGCTCCCTGTCACAGTCTTTTTTCAAACCCAAACACGAAGACCGGGCCTGGCACCTGCCGGCATTGGAGTCCAATATTTCAGGGATGTACCGGATGCTTGAGGACAATCTCAAACTCAAAGCGGAACTATACATTGCCAGCGGGCCTCCTTACCGCGACGAAGGCGGGCGGGCAAAAAATCTCAAGCCTTTGCTGGATTTGAGCTTTGGCACGGAATACTTCTTCCGTGACCAGATCGGTGTATTTCTTGACATCAACAATCTACTCAACAACAAGTACCAGCGCTGGAACCACTACCCCACCTATGGGCTGAATGTCCTGGGGGGAATTATGGCGAGATTTTGATTCTATACTCCTTACGAACAGGTTTGGGACTTGGGAATATCGAACACCGATTAACGAATGAAGATTTGAGAAGTGGGCACTTCGACTTCGCTCAGTGACCACGGTTCGACTAGCTCAGGGATTCCTTCTAAAATCTCAAATCGGTGTTCCTTGTTCGATATTCAATCGCCCCAAAGCACATCGCGTTGGGTATATTATGAGTTGAACGCTTTCGCGTTGTGAATAAAGGAATACGAACGACACGGAGGTACGGATTCTTTGGAGGAAATACTTGCAGTGCTTTTCAACGGTTCATCAAGCCCGGTTCGACAGGATCAGGGCAAACTCAGGGTAAAATATTTTTAATTTTTAATTAACAAGATGTGTCAGGTCACTTCTCTATGTAGTGTTCGCGGAAGAACTCGTCGTATCCGTTCAGGCTCTTTTGGCGAAGTACCTTGCGATAGTTGTTTTGGGAGATGACGTAAATTTTTGCGTTTTTGAGCTTTTGTCGCACCATGGGATCATGGGTGAGCGCCCGGTAATAGGCCATCGCGCGCTTTTTGTCTCGCATTTTACGGATCACCAGGATGGGATGCTTGACGTCCGATCCCAGATAAATGTTGGACACACGAAACTTCTGAAGGCGATAGTTTTGTAGGTTGAAGTCGGAGATGGCATTTTTGGCGTCATTGATCACCACTTGATCGGCATCCAACAAAATCAGGCCGTAATGCGTGCGCTTTTCTTCGAGCATAAAGGGGGATTTGAGTTTGCCGGATGCCTTGCCGACAGAGCCGATGGGGCCACCGACATTTTCGCCAAGGATGCGAAGCATTTCTTTGGCCTTCTTTTCTTCCTCGGTGTTTTTGTATTTGGCGACCACGTCTTTGAGTGCAGCGACGTACGCTTTGCGGCCATTGAGCGCACCGGACAGCATGGCACTGAGTAGAGAGAATTTAGCCTGCAAAGGGTGATTGGCACCAAAAAGCTGATCCACTTTTGTGATGCGCTCATGGGCAGCTTTGTACTGCCCCTTGTTAAAGAGCGCGTAAGTCTCGTCATAATAGCGGTTAATCTTGGCATCTTTATCACGAAGATCGGCCAGGGTGCCCTGTAAAGCACGGGCATATTTAGAGTTGGGGTATTTTTTGATGAGCTGCTGCTTGTACAACTGCTGTTTGGT
The DNA here is from genome assembly GCA_027031185.1 of Saprospiraceae bacterium. Taxonomy (GTDB): domain Bacteria; phylum Bacteroidota; class Bacteroidia; order Chitinophagales; family Saprospiraceae; genus HyVt-613. The sequence goes on along the minus strand of JALVEF010000136.1, from coordinate 163 downwards.
ATGGAGGCCGAGATCTTGTGCATCGAGGAAGAGATAGTAGAGTGCATCGGCCTCCAACCGGGTGGAATCGGGGTATTTGCGCATCATCTGCTCCAGCATGTCCAGGGACATTTGGGGGGCTTCGAGTCGATCGCGATACAGGATACCCAGGTCAAACATAGCC
>JALVEF010000135.1 GCA_027031185.1 Saprospiraceae bacterium | reverse complement strand
ACGACGTGGGGAAGAAAAGTCAAAATCGGGCGGGATGCATGCCGGACACGGGACGTGCCGGGCGGAGATGTAAACATCTGACGTAAAGTAGTCAATGATTTCATGATCGAAAAGTTTTGAATTATCAAATCACCGGCCCCGGGGCCGGCCGTTACTACAAATTAGCAGCACTGCCCGAACGCGCGCGCCTGCGCGCACTCGCACGGGACGGGCGTTGGCAGCGCCCGCGTCCCATACCGTCGCAAAAGCGACCTGCAGTAAAATAGTCCTTCCAATCTTCGCCGGCTACCGGTACGACATCACAAGAGATCACTTAACAAATGCTCTAAAACAACATCTACCGCCGGCGAGTGGCACAGATTTTCAGGCGTGTCGCTGTGTTTCAAATAAACTATGCGCCAAATATATCACTTTTTCCAACAATATGCAAATGCCAGGTGAGAAAAAGGTCCATAGCCCCCCATCGTTCAAGTGGCTCACCGCAAGCAATTTCAACGTCCCGCACTTACGGTTTGACGGTCCAAGGTCAACGGTCCAGGGTACTTTAGTATCAGGGGTGCGTGCGGGGCAAGTTCAACACGCCCCGACAGGGGCGTATTCAACGCGCAAGCAAGTTCAACAACGCAGTTATTCAACGTCCCGCACTTACTTGCCCTTAGTGCGGAGTAAATGGCATTCATCATACAAAAAGCATAAGCGGAAGGACCAAAGCCAAAATCAAGCAAAGCAAGTTAGTGCGGGACAAGTTCAACATCAATCCTCATCACATCGCCTCCCATTGACCTTTGGCCGTTGGCCAGTAAGCGATTAACTTTGGCCTATGAAACAACAGTTAAATGATACCATCGTGGCCCTGTCCACGCCGCCGGGCGAAGGCGCTCTGGGCGTCATCCGGATCTCCGGACCGGAGGCCATCGCCATTGCAAACGCCATGTTCCGCGGCAAGGACTTGCGGGAGCAGCCGGGATACAGCGTCCACTACGGCAAACTGTATTCCAGCGAGGGCGAACTGCTGGACGAAGTAGTCGTCACCCTGTTTCGTGCCCCCCACTCCTACACGGGACAAGACGTCGTGGAAATCTCTTGCCACGGCTCACCCTATATCCTGACCGAGGTGTTGCAAACGGCCATCGCGCACGGCGCGCGCGCCGCGGAGCCGGGCGAGTTTACCATGCGCGCCTTCCTGAACGGGAAAATGGACCTGACCCAGGCCGAAGCCGTGGCCGACCTGATCGCCGCCCGGAGCCGGGGCGCCCATGACCTGGCTATGCGACAGTTGCGAGGGGGGATCGCCGATGAGATGCGCCACTTGCGCCGGCAGCTCATCCGCATCGCAGGCCTGATCGAGCTGGAACTGGACTTCGGCGAAGAAGATGTCGAATTTGCCGATCGCAACCAGTTGCGCAACCTGCTCGATGAAGTGGAGACCGGAATTACCTCCCTGCTGGACAGCTTCAAGCTGGGCAATGCCATCAAGCGGGGCGTACCCGTAGTCATCGCCGGCAGACCCAACGCCGGCAAATCCACGCTGCTCAATGCCTTGCTGCGAGAAGACCGCGCCATCGTAAGCGAAATCCCGGGAACGACCCGCGACACCATCCAGGAAGTCGTCAACATCCGCGGCATCGCCTTCCGCTTCATTGATACCGCCGGCATCCGGCAGGCCCAAGACCGAATCGAAGCCATCGGCATCCAACGCACACTGGACGAAGTAGAAAAGGCTGCCATCGTCCTCTACATCTTCGATGCACAAGCCACCGCTCCCGGGGAAGTCACACGAGACCTGGAGCAACTGGCAGCCCGAAACCCCGCGATGCTTGTCATCGCAAACAAAACCGATCTGTCCGCTCCGCCTCCCGCACATTGGCCTTACCCCACCATCGGCATCTCCGCCAAGACCGGCCACAACCTGGACGAGCTGCGCCACACGCTTTACCGGCATTTCGCCGGACCACAAGCCGGCACGGATACGCCCATCCTATCCAATGCACGCCACGCGGGCGCCCTGCGCAAGGCTTTGGAAAATCTCCGGGATGCCCGCACGGCTCTGGAGAGCGGCCTGTCAGGTGACCTGATCGCACTGGACATCCGCAAAATCATCCACCACCTGGGCGAGGTGACCGGCGAAATCACCACGGACGATCTGCTGGATATGATCTTCAGGGAATTCTGTATCGGGAAATGACACCCGCCAAAACAAGACGTCAAGTCTTGTTTTTGGCATTCAGGATATCAATAGTCGCCTCTTCGAGCGAACCGCTGATGCTGCCGTAGTGCTTGCGATAGTCGCGGCGCGCACGGTTGATGACTTCGAGCGCGTCGTTTTTGTTGTAGATGGCGTCAATCTCAACACTATTGACCGACTCGCCCGGGATCGTCTTGTAGGTGAGAAAGTAGTGGCGGATGCGATTGATAATGGCTTCGGGGCACTCGGTCAGCGACTTCCACGTGTAGGTCTCGTCGCCTTTGAGCACGGCAATGATCTTGTCATCGGCTTCGCCGTCGTCAATCATGCGGATGCCGCCGATGGGGACGGCCGGCACGATGATGTTGCCGTGCACGATGTTGCGTTCGGTCAGCACGAGTATGTCCAGCGGGTCACCGTCGCCGATGACGTCGTCCCGGCCGGAACGGGACATACAGAAGTCGGCGACTTCTTCCGCACAATAGGTCTGGGGGATGAATCCGTACAAGGCGGGGACGATATTGGAGAATTTCTGGGGACGGTCCACCTTCAGGAAGCCGGAGGCCTTGTCCACTTCATACTTGACCGAGTCATGCGGGGTCATCTCGATGAAGGACATGACCACCTGCGGGGCATCTTCGCCAATGTAAATGCCGTGCCAGGGATGCGACTGGTAGCGCCGTCCCATGGTATTCCACAATCTTTTCAGTGCCTTTTGCATAGTGTGATTTTCTGCAAAGCTACAAGGCATCCCCGACTGATGCAGAAAAAATCAAGAGAGACGCCTGTAAGTGGGTATTTCCGGCCCTGTCATTCAGGCTTTTACGTGGAGTGGCTATATTTGTGTCACCGGTCAAAACACAGTGAAAACCAAGTAACTATGCGCTACCGCAATCTTCTCAAAGTCCTGGGCCCGGGCATTATCTTCGCTTCGATGGCCATCGGCGTATCCCATCTGGTGCAGTCCACGCGCGCCGGCGCGCTGTTTGGATTCAGCCTGCTGCTGTTGGTGCTGGCGACCAATATATTGAAGTACCCGTTTTTTGAGTATGCCTCGCGCTACGCCAATGCGACGGGCGAGAGCCTGATAGACGGCTATGCACGGCTGGGACGGCCGGTGTTGTGGGCCTATTTTCTGATGACGGTAGTGACGATGTTTGGCGTCATGGCGGCGGTGGGCGTGGTGACGGCCGGCTTTTTTGACAATTTGCTGGGCGTCGGCAATCTGGTGTTGGTGACGGTGGTCCTGTTTGTGCTGGGCGTCTCGGTACTCATCCTGGGACAATACAAGACGCTGGACAGTCTGATCAAGGTGGTGAGTGTCGTCTTGCTCATCAGCACGGTAATCGCTTTTTTGTTTGCCCTCTATCACGGGCCGCAAGCCCGCGGGGTGGACCTGTTTCCGCCCGTGCATTGGCAGGACCAAAAGACCGTTTTGTTTTTGCTGGCGTTGATGGGCTGGATGCCGACTGCGGTGGATCTTTCGACATGGACGAGCCTGTGGGCCGTGGAGCGGATGAAGGAGACCGATTACCACCCGAGCTTGCGGGAGAGTCTGTTTGACTTCAATCTGGGCTACGGCATGACGATCGTGCTGGCGCTTTGCTTTGTCGTCCTGGGGGCCTATCTGATGTACGGCACAGGAGTGAAGCCGGCGGCGAGCAGTCCGGTGTTTGCCAATCAGGTGGTGCAGATGTACACACATACGATCGGCCAGTGGAGCTATTGGATCGTGGCCGCTTCGGCCTTTTCGATTATGTTCGGCACTTCTATTTCGGTGATGGACGGCTACTCGCGCGTGCTGGAGCGCGCGTCGGAGTTGTTGTTTTTGTCACCCGAGAAGGCCAAAGCGGCATTGGGGGACAATAAGTTTTACAACGCCTCCCTGGTGATATTGGCAGTGGGCGCCTTTGCGCTGATCTACTTCATGGTATTCCGGAGTACGGACCCCAAGGGCTTCAAGCGGCTGGTGGATTGGGTTACGACGATTTCGTTTCTGATCGCGCCGTTTGTGGCGGTCATTAATTATATTTTAGTGACGCGTTCTGCATTTCCCGAGAGCCACCGGCCCGGGCTATGGCTGCGGATTTTGAGTTGGCTGGGCATGCTGTTTTTGACGGGCTTTTCGCTGTATTTCATTTGGCTCAAGCTACGTGCATAAAAAACTCCGGCATCGGGTCGCGATGCCGGAGCCGGTGTATCACAAAAGCGCATCTATCGCTTGCGCTTATACTCGTACTCCTTTTTCTCATGCTCGTACTGGCGGATCACCGCCTTTTTGAATTTGTCAAACAGCGTGGTAGCCGCCTTGACCGGAATCTTGTCTTCCTCGGCCATCACGACTTTTTTGGACTTCAGGTCCAGGCTTGCACTAATGAGTGTCGTGGCAGCACTTTTGTTGACGATGATTTCCAGCTCCAGGTTTTTGGAATATTTCGCAAAGCGCTTATCCAAATAGGCCCGGAGCTTTTCGGCTTGTTTTTCTACCAAGTCACGCTCGAAGTCGGAGGGTATCTCTTTCAAGTTTTTCAGAACCAAGTTTACCATGTATTGTGGTTTTGTATCGGATCGGCCTGTGCCGTCCGGAGTGAGAAAAAAGTTTACGCCGTGACCGGCGTGCGGATCAGGCCGGCTCGTGCAGCAGCCGGTTGAGTTTTTTCAATCCGAGTGCAAATGTAACGCTAAAAATCCCCATGAGCATAAATGCTGCCGAAGTCAATGCCACGATGCTCAACACACCGATGGCAGGGCGCAGCACCATCAAAAAACTCAATGTCAGCGTGGCCAATCCCAGGGCCAACAACCATCCCCATCCGGGCACTTTGAGCTGCCGCATAAACCAGGCCGTACCCAATGCCATCGCCCCGCGGAAGGCAAACCAAAATCCCATGTACAGGAGCAATACGCCCGCCGACAACGGGGGATTAAACAACATGGCAGCACCGATAAAAATCTCCGCCAAGGCAATGATCAGGTACCAAAACCAGCCTTCCAGACTGCGCCTGTTTTGCAGCGCAAAGACCAAATGAAAGGCTCCTGACAACAGGATAAACCAGGAAAAGACCAGGGCCAGGCTGATATATGCCTCCAAGGGGCGCATCAGCACCAGGATGGATGTGGCTATCATCGCCACGCCGAACAACATCGGTATCCACCAATGTTTTACGGAATCAAAGATTGTCGTTACTGTTCTCATCTGTGTGCGTTTTAGAGGTGGGCGGGGCATAAGCCCCGCCCAAAATTTATCAATTAGTAACTGTTTAGGTGCTCCTGTTTTTAGGGATAAAATAGGCATTTTTGTTCCTGTTGAAGCGAAAATTTTTGATGCGTAGCAGCGCTACGTGAGAAAATTTTTGCAAAAACAGGGGCAAAAAGGCCATTTTAGCGCAAAAACAGCGGGTACCTAAACAGTTACATCAATTATTGTTTAGACTGCGGCTTATTACCAAAGCTTTTTCTGAAAACTTTTAAGTGATCGGACAAGCTGTTGAATGAGGCCACGATCTTCTCATTGCGTTCCTTGACACGGATGATGCGCTTGAGTTCCTTGATTTCGGCAGCGAGTGAGGCAAAGTCCTTGCTTTTGCGGCCATAGCCGAGGGCATCGGCCAGCTTGAGCTGATAGTCCGCATTATCAAGCAAGAGCATAGCCTCTTGCCGTTGTTTGTCGTCATCAAGATTTTGTTTCGATGCTTCCAGGACATACTGTTCGGCGAGCAATACCGGTCGCGGAAAGACAGTCTCCTGGATGGCGACGGTGCCGAGCAATTCAACAAGTGCCGACTTGGCTTCTTCCACTTTGCCCGCTTTGATCAAGGCTGCAGCAGCTTTCAAGCCGGCGGGATAGGTGGCCAGCGGGATATAGTAAGTGGAGATAATCTCCTCACTCGCCAATTGGGACAGAATCCGCCGCGCATCTTGATAATAGCCCTTCTTGACGGCGGCTTTGGCGTCTTTGGCTATTTGGTTGATGGCGTTGATATCGGAGATGAGATCCACGACACGGACTTTTACATCCACGGGAATGAGCCCCAGATCAGGATTGGCCGTGATCAGTGTTTCCATCTTGCCGATCAGGGTATAGAGTTGGTTTTCGGCATCTTTGGTTTTGCCTTCGTACAGACGGCGCAGCACTCGCTCGGTGGCTGCCACGGTGTGGAGTGCATCTTGGGCGATGCTGTCCCGGATTGTACCGGCCCTGCCTTTCATCACACCGGCGATCCGCGCATTGACGGTATCAGCCGAAATGGCGGGTTGGTCGGGTTTGGGAGTTTGAGCGACGGTCACGTCTTGCGCCTGGGCCTCCGAAATTTTTTCATTGCCGCAGGATGTCAGCCCCATCAGACCCAGCACCAACAGTGCGACTAAAAAGCGATGTATTCTCATGGTTTTTCTTTTTTTGGTTGAGAGAATTCGGGTTTACTTCGGTGCACCGTTGCCATAGCAACGCATGCACAAAATCCCCATCACAATAAGTGCCAGGCAGTGTTTTTGCGACAATTTGTATGAAATAGACACAAATAGGATGACAAAAAGTCAAGCAAATACTTTTTTATGTGTCATTTTGACTAACTTTTTGTTTTTGCCACTATTTTGATACCAACTATCATTCAACTCCTTCGGAGTTGTGGTCCTTCTTTTTCCGGCGCCGACGGCCATGAACATTTGCCCCCTTCGGGGGCGTTTCCGACTATTCTTGTTTATCCCCTTCGGGGATAGGGACAATGTATATTGGCCGGATTACAGCCACAAGTCGCCCACAAAAAAAGCTGACTTTCAATGATTTATGGGAAAAAGGACTTTTTGAGGAAAGCTTAAGTAAGTGGTAACTGTTTAGGTACCCGCTGTTTTTGCGCTAAAAACAGGAGCACCTAAACAGTTACATAGGTTTTATCGTTCGTTAATTTGGACAACAGTTTCGCTCCTACGGAGCTTGAATTGTGGGTGGACTTTGGGCTACAAAGCTTTCGTCCCTACGGGACGGCTTTGGCGCTTTGTCTATAGGGGGCTCAAGTAGGGAGCTGGAGCTGTCCTTTGGTCACGGCGCGCGAGATGACGATCTTTTGGATCTCGGAAGTGCCCTCGTAGATTTGGGTGATCTTGGCATCGCGCATCAGACGCTCGACGTGGTACTCCTTGACGTAGCCGTATCCGCCGTGGACCTGGACGGCTTCCGTGGAAACATTCATCGCCACCTGGGAAGCCTTTAGCTTGGCCATCGCCGAGGCGACATTGTAGTCCTGCCCGGCATCCTTCAATGCTGCGGCACGATACACCAGCATGCGGGCGGCTTCAATCTCGGTGGCCATATCTGCCAGCTTGAAGGCGATGGCCTGATGGTGACTAATAGGCTTGCCAAAGGCGGTGCGCTCATTGGCGTAGGCGACCGCCAGTTCATAAGCTCCGGCGGCAATGCCAAGGGCTTGTGCAGCGATGCCGATGCGGCCGCCGGCCAGTACCTTCATAGCGTATTTGAAGCCGAAACCGTCGTCCCCGATCCGGTTCTCTTTGGGTACCTTGACGTCTTGGTACATGATAGAGTGTGTATCCGAAGCGCGGATGCCGAGTTTGTCTTCTTTGGGGCCGATTTGGACACCGTCCCAGCTCGTCTCCACCAGAAAGGCATTGATGCCGTGGCTGCCTTTGGACTTGTCGGTCTGGGCAATGACGATATGGAGCTGGGACGTGCCCCCGTTGGTGATCCAGTTCTTGACCCCGTTGAGGAGATAGTAATCGCCCTTGTCTTCGGCGGTGGTGCGCTGACTGGTGGCATCGCTGCCGGCTTCCGGCTCGGACAGGCAGAAGGCGCCAATCCATTCCCCGGTAGCGAGTTTGGGCAGGTATTTTTGTTTTTGCTCTTCGGTACCATATTCTTCCAGTCCCCAGCACACGAGTGAATTGTTGACGGACATGGCCACGGAGCAGGAGTTATCTACTTTGGATATTTCTTCCATAGCGAGGACATAGGAGATCGTATCCATGCCGCCACCGCCGTATTTGGGGTCCACCATCATGCCGAGGAAACCCAATTCGCCCATTTTCTTCAATTGTTCCGTCGGGTGAATCATTTTGCTATCGCGCTCGATGGCGCCGGGCAGGAGTTCTGTCCGGGCAAAATCGCGCGCGGCGTCGCGGACAGCTTTCTGCTCTTCTGTCAAAAAGAACTTCATGGTTTTACTTTGTTTGGTGCGGCCAAAGCTACGGAGTTTTAGTCAAAGAAATGCAGACTTCTATCAGGGCAAACACACGTTTACAGATCGCGATATACGTATCTGCTTGCGACAAAGCGGCCGGCGAATTTTTGAGTGTGTTCGTCTTGCAAATGAGCCGCGTGTCGCTGTCTGTATTCTTCCAGGCGATCGGCAGAAGTGGTCACATATTGGACTTGATACGCTTTGTAACCGGGGCGGACCGGTTCCAGGAGCTGGGACAGGCGCGCCGAATCAAAACACCGCGTACGCAAGACGTCCGGCACATGAACGGAGGTCATCCAATCCAGCCACCGGGTGGCGACGGCTTCTTCGATGTAAACGTGGACGACATAATAAAGCATGAGCCGGTCAAGTGCTTCGGGTAATTATCAAATGTCGTCGCCGCGGAGTTGGCGAAATTTTTTGCGCGCTTCGATGGCGAAAGTGCTGTCCGGATAATCCAAAAACAGCTTTTCATATAGTTCGCGTGCACGATCTTTGTCGTGGAAGATGTTGAGCGCCATATCCGCCAACTTATAGAGCGCATTGTCGGCGCGAAGTTCTTCGGGATATTTATTGACCACGGCCTCATAATAGGTTTTGGCCGCTTCGAAGTTTTGACGCCGGTACTCCAAATTGCCTTTCAGGTACAGGACATCATCTTCCAGACCATGTCCCGGAAACAGCATCTGCAACGAGTCCATTTTGGCGAAGGCCTCCTCGAAACGATTTTGGAAGACGAAAAATTCGGCCTGGGCATATAGCCGGAGCGGCACATCCGTGGTATCCAATCCCAAATTGTCCATGATAAAGACCGACATGTCAATGGCGTCATTGGCGATGGGGCGCGACGTGGCATTTTTGAGCACACTGAACTGGGTCTGCGCCCACTCAAAATCGCCGTTGAAGTAGCTCAACCGCGCGTTGCGAAATCGGGCTTCCTGCCCCAGCAAATCTTCCTTAAACTCCTTGTCCACTTGCGAGTACAACAAGGTACTCTCCCAAATATCACCTGTGATGAGATAAAGGTCTCCCAGCATCAGCTTGGCCTGCGCCACAGTGCGGCGATCCAGCCCCGGCATATGGATGATCTCTTTCAGAATGGGGATGGCCTTTGGGGGTTGTTTCTTATAGTAGCCGATGATCTCGGCCTTGTCCATCATGATGCGCGCGGTGTAGCGGTTCTTCCCGGCCTCTTTCAAAAAGCTGTCATACTCGGACAGCAAGGTATCCAGTTGCGCATCTGTGTATTGATAAGAATCCGTGACCAGTGATCGCATACAGGCCAATGCCCGCTGCTTGGCTTCAAAATAATATGGTGAGCGATCGCCCTTTACCCGGACGATATAGTCATAGGCTTTGATTGCAGCCTTAAAATCTTGCTCCCCCTGCGCCAGCTTGGCCAGTTCAAATACCCGGCGACCATCCTCATGCAGCCGGGCGTCAATGGCTTTGATTTGGCGGAAAGCATTGTCGAAATTTTTCTCCTGGATAAAGACCCAGGCCAGGAGTTCCTGAAAACTCACCGGCGCGTCTTCGCTTTGTAGCCGGTCGTACAACTGCTCTTTCAACTCATCATATTGCGCCTCCGGCAAAAAGCGCGTCAGATTGGATTTGATGGTAAAGAGACTGGTGGGATTCTCCTCCAGCGCAATCAAGTAGTACTTTATCATTTCGGGATAGGCCGACTTGCGCCGGTACAGGTCGGCCAGGTTGAGCGCAAAGACCTTGTCGTCTTTGAGCAGTTTGCTCCCCCGCTCAAAAGTCCGGATCGCCAGGTCGTACTTGGTGAGCATCAGGAAGGCATTGGCGAGTTTGTGAATCTCATGGCGTGCCGCCGGCACCATCTGGATGGCCTTGTCATAGACCTTTCCGGCCTCGTCCTGCTTGCCCTCCCGCTCCAATATCTTGCCATAGGTCACATAGAGTGAAGAGGCCTTGTCCTTTTGGCGCCGGATGGCCTTCTTGACGGCACGCTCGGCCTGCTCAAAGTCCTCAAGAGCCATCAGGCAGTCAATGTACTTGTTGATATAGTAGTCATTGGGCGGCGTCTTCTCGGCCAGTTGCTTAAAAATGGCAGCGGCCTTTTCATACTCGCCGTTGCGATAGTAGTGCTGGGCCAGGTTGGGGTTTTGGGCGCGCAGCGACAACTTCAGCACTAACAAAACCACAACCCATAAATAATGGCGTTTTCTTGATAGGGATTTCAGCATCTCAAACCGTACTCTTTGCATGGGAAGTTAAACGTCCCATGCACTTGCTTTGTTTTGCGCATCTCGACGGGAGCGCCCAAGACGCATCGCGATTTGCCCACATGCATTTAATTTGACATTTATGGCAATTCTATCCCGAAACCGACCCAAGACACATTTCAAACGTCAAATCCAATTATTTTTGGTGTCGTTTTTCCCGCCGGACGGGAAACCGGAAACCATCAAACCGCTTCGCATGGCTCGCTTCTGTTCGCAGATTCTGGCGCTCTTTTGCATCTATTGGCCGGGCACGTACCTTCTCGCCCAGGACATCCCCACCGTGGCTCCCAACCAATGCATCAGCATCGGAGCGGAGATCCACAGCAATCAACAACCCGGCAACTGGACCTCCCTGGACGCGCTGACCGATGCATCGGATAAGACGATCTGCGAGTTATATGGCCCGGTGACCATTAGTCTCCGTATTGACGCGCAAAGCACCACGGCCGGCCAGCTCATCCTGCACTGGCGCGCCAATTCCTGGCAAAACCGTCACAACAACGACAACTCTTTCGGCCATATCCAGATCCTGGCCAGCGCCAACTCTACAGACGGAACGGACGGCGACTGGCAATTGGTCAAGGACTTTGTCAACAACGACAAGGACAATTATGTCTTTTTCCCCAACACCCATCCCAAATGGATTCAAGTCCGGGAATTGCAAAACAAGTCTCTCAAGCTCAGCCGCCTGGACGTTTTCACGGCTGCCCCCGCCGGCCAAAAAAACAATATCTGGTTGTTTTTTGGCGACAGCGAGACCAAATCGGATATGGGTGTAGGCACTACACACCACGGAGCACCTACCTATTTCAGCGATGCCATCTATGCGGCGTATCCCTGCTACTATCCCATTGTCATCAACGGCGGCAAAGGCGGCGAAAAGGCCACCGAAGCCGCCAATATGCTCGGCCCGATATTGAACAGCCACCCCGAAATCGCTTTCGTCGGCATCTGCTACGGACTCAATGACATCATGCTGTCCTATCCGCTGCTGGTCCCCTATGATGATCCGGCCAATGACGCCAACACACAGAGCCTTATCAATGCCATGGTCAGCCTCATAGACCAATGCAAGGCACGGGACATGGTGCCTATCCCCGCCCGTATCCCGTGGGTATTTTTCCCCAACGATTATTGCGCTTACGAGGACACGTCGGCAGACCAAAACAATGGCGTTCACCCCATCAACGTAAACGAACTGGACCCCATCATCAGCCAACACACATCCTATGCCATAGACCCCGAAACCGGTATCCCGTATGCCGACTTTGACACCTGGTATCACGATCACCGCAATGACCCGGAAGTCTTCCTGGCCGACTACGTACACCATGACAAAAACGGCATTGACGCCTTCAATGCCATCTGGGTAGAAACCGCCAAAGAAATCATCTACGAACCGCAGACCGGCGGATGCAATTCCCAACCGGGTATCACGCTGACCTGTCCGTCCGACATTACCGTCAGTACCAATCCCGGCCAAGCCGGTATAACGGCCAACTGGCCCGCCCCCACCGCCTTCACCGACTGCTCCGCCGATTCGATCCAAATCATGCAGACAGAAGGACCGCCCGCCGGCAGTTTATTTCCCATCGGATCTACCACGGTTAGCTACGAGGCCATGGACAGCTGCGGAAATACCGCCACGTGCACTTTTTCCGTCACGGTCGGCCCGTCATCACCCTGTGAAGAAATTGAGGGCTTTGACAAGCTCGGGGAGTTGGACAATCACGCCTATTACCTGTCACATTTCAAACGCAACTGGCCGGAGGCCAAAAGCGACGCCGCCGCCCACGGGGGCTATCCGGCCGTCATCACCAGTCAGGAAGAAAATGAATTCATCCGGCAGCGTCTGCAAAACAATATCGCCTACATCGGCCTGACCGATGCACCGGTGGAAGGCCAGCCGGCCTGGGTCAACGGGGAGCCGGTCAGCCTCAACCTGACCGACGACAACAACTCCGAAAACGACTACGCTGCCATAAATTTCTGGAACGGCCACTGGCAGATGCTCAAAGAGGTCATTCAAAAGAAATATGTCCTGGAAAAAGCCTGCGCCGGCAGCAGCGACTTAGTGCTCGAATGTCCGCAAGACACCACTATCATCCTGCCGCCTACCCAACAGACCATTGAGCTGCAATGGCAGGAGCCCGCCGTCTTCACCGCCTGCACCGACGCCGCCGTGGCACTGACCCTGTCCGCTGACGTGTCCTCCGGATCATCTCAGCCACCGGGGACTTATTCCATTAACTATACAGCCACTGACCTGTGCGGCAATACGACATCCTGCAGCTTCACCGTCACCATCCAAGCGACGCCGACGACTTGTCCCGACAAGTTGGACGGCTTTACCAAAATCGGTGAGCTCAACGGCCATGCTTACTACCTGTCCAACCAAAAGGTCAATTGGCAAACGGCCCGGGATCAAAGCCTGGCCCAACAGGGCTATCTGGCGACCGTCTCCTCCCAGGAAGAAAATGAATTTATCCGCAGTGCGATTTATTCGGATGTATTCATCGGGCTCCACGATGCCGAGCAAGAGGGTGTCTTACAGTGGGCCAACGGCGAGCCCGTCACGTATGCGCCCCTGGCCACTTGCAGCTGGTGCCAAAACAGCCCGGACAAAGACTATGTGTCCATCCTCGGATGGGGACCGGGCGAATGGGCCTTCAATGACCAATGGGTGGCCCGCCAATACGTCCTGGAAAAGGTCTGCGGCTCCGCCGTGGACAACGGCACCCTCTCGCTTTCCTGCCCCAATGATACGACCATCCTATTGCCGCAAGGACAGAGTGAAGTCAGCCTCATCTGGACGCTCCCGGTAGCCACCACCACCTGCCCGGCGGGTCCGGAAATCACCCTTATTCAATCCGGAGGCCCTGCCCCCTACAGCACGGTGGGAGCAGGCAGCTATTCCATAAGTTACACGGCCACGGACAGTTGTCAAAACCAAACCACTTGCACCTTCACGGTGCAAGTGGCGGCGGAGGGGGCGCCCTGCCCACAAGGTCTGGACGGTTTTACCCTCTTGGGCGAATGGAACGACCACACCTACTTCATTACCGATGAAAAAATGACCTGGCTACAGGCCTCCTCGCTCGCACAAGCCAACGGCGGACACCTGGCCTCTATCCAGGACGCCACTGAAAACGAATTTCTCCGCACAGCCGTCAGCGAACAAGTGCACATCGGCCTCAACGACCTGGATCAAGAAGGCAGCTTGGTATGGTCGGACCAAAGCCCGGTCACCTACACCAATCTCAACACCACCTGCTCCTGGTGCGGACTCAACAACGCGTCCAACGACTTTGCCGTCCTCATGCCCTGGAACGGCCAATGGGGCTTCGACGACATCTGGACGGCACGCCGCGCCATCCTGGAACTTCCCTGCACTGCCGAAACCCATTTCCGCGCAAGCGGAAAAACTTCTCATTCAAAAAAGGACTTGTTCCTATATCCCAATCCCACATCCGGAGGACTGCATCTTCGATACGAGCTGGACGAAGGCGTCGCTGCGGTGCGATTGCGAATATTGGACACGTATGGCCGGTGTCTCTTGCGAAAATTTCTCGATACCCGGGCCGGATACCACTATGATTATTTGGATTTGTCTGACCGGGCGCCCGGCTGGTACCTGCTCCAGTTCATCGTGGGCGACGAGGTGCATTCCGTAGCGGTCAGAAAGGAATAAGCGGACACCGGGACCGGGACAAACAACAAAGCGGCACCGGGGGGATGCCGCTTTGGGTGTCAAAAAGGAGTCGAAGCTTACAGCTTGAACACCACCGGCAAAATATACTTAAATCGG
>JALVEF010000134.1 GCA_027031185.1 Saprospiraceae bacterium | reverse complement strand
TCCAACGAAGCCCCTCCCCGCGTTCACGGCCGCTTCTACCCCGGATTTTACCCCGCCGAAGGCCGCAAAGAACGACTCGTCAAGCGACTCACCGAACGCGACAAATGGGACATCGAATCACTCAAAACCATCCATCGCGACATCACGTCTGACGTCCACCGACACATCGCCCAAACATTGGTACAGGTGCTGCGCCCGCTGGGCGACAGCCCACTCCTTGACATCCTGGACCAATGGAACGGCCGCTATGACTCGTTGTCCGCCGGCGCCGTCATCTACACAAAACTGGCTTTTAAAACCATGCAGGAAGCCATTAAAGACGAGATCGGCCAATCGGACTTCGACCTACTGCGCGGCACCTATCTGTTCAAAAACAACTACCGCCGCCTCATCCCCGATGCCACCTCCCCTTGGTGGGACGACGTCACCACCAAAGACAAAAGGGAGTCTCGCAAAGACATAGTACTGCGCGCCTTCCGGCGCACGGAAAAAGAACTAAAACAACAGCTCGGCCCCGACCCGTCCCAATGGAAGTGGAGTGCCGTCCACACCCTGACTCACGTCCACCCCATCGGACGCAAAAAGCCGTTTGACAAATACTTCAATGTCGGCCCCTTCGGTGACGACGGCTCCTGTGGCGTACTCAACAAGCAGGCATTCGTCCCCAACGACAGCGGGCACTATGTCGTCCGCGACGGACCGGCACTGCGCATCTTGCTCGATTTCGCAGATTTGGACCATTCCATCAGCATCAATCCTACCGGCCAGTCCGGCAGCATCTTCAGCCCCCACTACAAAGACCAGGCACTCATGTATGTGCAGGGACGGTATCGCTTGCAGATGATGGATGACGTCGAAATTCGAGAAAACGGGCAAAAACTAAGCTTCAAGTGAGCCTTTTGGACTGTTTTCGGCCCGGATCGTATGATCTTTTTATTGGATATTTGTTAACTTTGGGCGGTAAATTGAATCGCAAACTGTCAATCCGGCTATAATGAGACTCAATAACCCTTTAAATCCCGTTCTCGATGCAATGACAAATGATGTGCCCAACGGAACTAAGCCCGCCATCAATGCCATCATCCTCGAAAACGAGAAACCCGAAACCTTAGTCACTTTTTTGGAGCAGTATTGTCCCCACGTCAATGTACTCGGTATTGGCGCCACTATTTCGGAAGGTGTCCGCCTGATCAAAGAAGCCACCGCACCCATTGACGTGGCGTTCCTGGACATCCGGCTGGACGACGGCCTCGTCTTCGAGATATTCAAGCACCTGGACAAAGTCACCTTCGACGTGATTTTCACCACCGCATGGGAGGAGTACTTCCAACAAGCCTGTGGCTATTACAGCATCGGCTATCTCCTCAAGCCCTTTGACCCCAAAGAGTTGGTGGAAGCCGTCAACAAAGTACGCGTCTATCGCAAGGAAGGCACCGACCAACTGGAGCATTTCAACGAATCGCTCCGCATGCTGCTGAGCCATCTCAACCAGACCGCCCCCGCTTCATCCTACCCCATCCCCACCGTAAATGGGTTCTCTTTCGTCAATCTCAACGACGTCATCCGTCTCGAAGGTTTTGACAACTACACCCAAATCCACATCAAAACTCAAAAAAACAAGCTCACCACATCCCGCACCATCAAAACTTTTGAAAAGGTACTCAGCGGATACGGATTCTTCCGCTGCCACAAGCAGCACATCATCAACCTCCACAATATTATTGAATACGTCCGCGCCGACAACATCATCGTCATGTCCGACGGAGCCAGAATCCCCCTGGCCCGCCGCCGAAAAACCGAGTTTCTCAAAATAATTCGAAACACCCCCTTCGCCTAATGCCACCGGTTTGGCAAACCTACCTCATTATTTGAGTGGACTCATCAGTCCAACGCGCCGGCATTTCAACAGCGTCAGCGTTTCAACTATCTTTCATCTTTAGTTGAATCAGCTTTTCCGCCCTATCCAGCTGTTCCTTTTTTGTAAGATGGGAGTTGTCCATGACAATGGCATCCGGCGCCTGGCGCAGCGGCCCGATGGCCCTCGTGGAATCTATCCGGTCTCTTTCCAGCAAATTGTGGCGCACTTGCTCCAACGAAACAGGCTTCCCCTGTGCCGCCAGGTCGGCAGCCCGGCGCGCCACACGCGTATCCAAATCAGCCGTCAGGAAGATTTTCAAATCCGCATCGGGGAAGACCACCGTGCCAATATCCCGCCCGTCCATAACCACGCCACCTTGGGCGCCCACCTTCTGCTGTAGAGCGACCAACTTATCACGCACCACCTTGAGAGTGGCCACCGGTGATACCGCGCGGGACACTTCCAGTGAGCGGATATACTTCTCCACATCTTCACCATTGACCGTGACGTGGACGCCTCCGTTGACACGGACAAAACCGATTTCCAGATCCTTGATGGCTTCCGCTACTGCCTTTTCATCGTGTATATCCACATGATTTTGGAGCAAGTACCACGTCACCGCCCGGTACATCGCACCCGAATCAATGTATAGCAAATCCAACTTCTCCGCCAAGGCCTTGGCCAACGTACTTTTACCACATCCGGCATAACCGTCAATGGCAATGATGGGCTTTCGCGACATAGAGACCACTCTTTCGCGCAAATGTACGCAAAAAGAAGATGCGTCATCCGGCCCGTGCACGGTTGCCCTATTTAATACGCGGAGATGCCCGGTGGCGAATTTTACAAAAGCCCCAATACAGTCCCGCAGGGACGAAAGCTTTGTAGCCAATAGCCAAACCTACAATCCCAACTCCGTAGGAGCGAAACAAAAAAGATATACCTGACAAACACCTACACCCGGCAATATACCCAAAGCGATTTGAATTCTTAATAGATTAAAACTTCGGGCACATCACCTCATCATTGACATAATCACCGATAAACACCAGCGAAAGCTCAAACGCATTCTGACCGCGACGGTACGTTGTCAAATCCGATATACTCGCATCGTAGGACAACCCAAAGACAAAGTTGTCTATCTGCAAGCCCAACAGCAGCACCGCCGCATCCAGAAATACGCTGTTAGTCTCGTCACGCACCGGACGCACCCACGAGCCCAGGTGCAGATAATACGGACTGAATTTCCCCAACTTAAACCGCACATTGGCACCCGTATTGATTTCCATGTGCGGCCCCTGCACGGCAATAAGAAATCGCGGCAACAAGGCCATATCCCCGCCCAGGCTCAAATCCGCACTCAACTGACCGGAATACTTGCGAAACAAGCGATGCACGACTACATTATCCCCCCGACGGTAAAACGAGATATTCGGCGCCAACGCATGATGCATGGCCGCTCCGGCATAAAAATGGCTCCGCCGCCCGATCGCACCCGAATAATTCAAACCCAAATTCAAATCCGTATAGCCGAAGTTGTTTTCCGGCAGTTCCTCAGCTGTCGCGCCGGTATAGCCGTCCACACCATTGAACATATCCTGGAAAGTCAGTTTGGCAATATTCACGTTGCGCTGCGAAAATCCCACTTGCACGCCCATACTTAAATATTGCCTGTCGCGCGGATCCAGACTCTTGTGATAGGCCGCCGTCAGTGCCATCTGCGTATTCGAGAAATCTATCGAAGCCACCCGGTCCGAATAAAACGATATGCCCACGCCTACATAATCCTTGTTGGGATTATTCTTAAACACCCGGAACCGCAGATCCACCGAACCGGCAAACGTCCGGAACGGACTCTCCAGTACGCCCTTCCATTGGGAGCGGTACACCACGCCGGCGCGGTACTTGCCCCCGGTCGAGCCTGCCAGCGCCGGATTCAGTGTCAGCGGCGACGCATAAAACTGCGTAAAGTGCTTATCCTGGGCTTGCATACTACCCACAAGCGCACAAAAGACCAAAATCATCAACTGTCGCATAATCGTGTTTTTCTCCACACCACAACCCAATGCACATCTAAACGCAAAAACAAAACCAAGGATTTTATCCATTTCCGCAAAACATTCCGGGCCTGCCACTTTCCTGTTCCGGCATAGCGCCCATCGCCCGTGTCATCCGTGTCTCCCGTGGCATCTACCTTCACCCCAAATTTTGCAGCAGGTCATAAGCCGTCAGAATATGATAGCTCATCGCCTTGTCGCGTACCACCACCGCCTTTTGCCTGTCCCCGAAATAGCGGCTCAGCTGCGACAAACCCGTATCCTCCGGCACAATAGGCGGCGCCGCCTCCATCACATCACGCACCCGCACATCCCCGTTGCGATCCGGCGCCTCCAGCAACACACTCAGCACGCCCGCCTCCGTAATCGAACCGATAATCCGGCGCCCATCCAA
>JALVEF010000133.1 GCA_027031185.1 Saprospiraceae bacterium | reverse complement strand
CACACCGCGCCCAAAAGGACGGACTCGTGGTGGTACCGGTGGATGTGGAGGACATATACAACGAATTTTCATCGGGCGCCCTGGACCCGACGGCCATTCGCGATTTTGTCAAAATGGTCTATGACAGGGACCCGCAATTCAGGTATCTGCTATTGTTTGGGGACGGCTCCTATGATTACCGGAATATACACGGAAGTTCCGGCACTCATAACCTGATTCCCCCTTGGGAGGTGCAAAATTCCGTAAAGAAAGTAAATACCTATCCGTCGGATGACTTTTTCGGCTTGCTGAGTGATGATGAGGGCAAGCCCGACTTGGCGGGCGCCCTGGATGTTTCCGTGGGGCGATTGTGTGTACGCACCACCGAAGAAGCGGCCGGTGTGGTGGACAAGATCATCTATTATGATACGGACCCTTCCACGCTGGGACCATGGCGCACGCGCCTGTTGTGTATGGGGGACGATGACGACTCCAATCTGCATCAGCGGCAGACCAGCGAGACGGCGGATTACGTCAATACGGCACATCCTTACATGAATGCGACCAAGGTCTTGTTTGATGCGTTCCCCAAGATCCCCAATCCGTTTGGAGAGCGAATTCCGGCCGCTACAAAAAAGATAAACGATGAGGTGAGAAACGGCACCTTGGTTGTCAACTACTTCGGTCATGGCGGGGCCAGCGGACTGGCTCAGGAGCGTGTTTTGACCACGCAGCACGTGGCTAAATGGAAAAACATGCGTGACCGGCTGCCGCTGGTCATTACGGCCAGTTGTTCGACGACCGGATTTGACGATCCGTCCGTCAAGACTTTTGGCGAGACTTTACAACGAGAACCGACGGGCGGGGCCATCGCTTTGTATTCTACCGTCCGTGCCGTCTATGCGTATGACAATGAGGCATTGGTAGATGCGCTGTTTCCGGAGATTTTTGTTCGTGAAAACGGTCAGCAGCGCACAATAGGAGATATCTTGCGGATTGGGAAAAATATCGCGGGTGGCACGCACAAGGTGCGCAAATTTCTGCTCTTTGGCGACCCTTCCCAACGCTTGGCATTGCCGGACAACTATACAGTGGTCACGGACAAGATCAATGGCACGGCCGTGGCGGGTGTGGATTCCGTGCCTGTCTTTGCATTGACCAAGATCACGGTCGAAGGGCACATTGTGGATGAGCAGCAAGCCCTGGTGTCTGACTTCAATGGCAAGCTCTATGTGACGGTGTATGATGTGGAAACTACCTTTGAGACACTGGGCCATGGCAGTCCCCCGTACAAGTACAAAGCGCGAAAAGGGATTATTTTTAAGGGGGGCGCCACCGTGACCGGTGGCAAGTTTTCGTTCAGTTTCGTGGTGCCGAAGGATGTGGTCAGTCACGGCTTTGGCAAGATCAGCTACTATGCGGCCGATCCGCCGACCTACCGGGATGCAGCGGGCTACTATCAAAAGCTGTATCTGGCGGGCAGCAACGGCCAGGCGATTCAGGACGACACGCCGCCGGTCATAGACTTGTATATGAACGATGAACACTTCGTCTCAGGCGGGCTGACAAATCCCGATCCGGTGCTATTGGCCAAAATATCAGATGACAACGGGGTGAATATCTCCGGTTCTGGTGTGGGACATGACTTGACAGTCAGGATAGATGATGGTCAGTGGCAGGTGGCCAATGACTATTATGAAACGGCTCCCGACGATTATACCCGCGGCGAATTACGTTTTCCGCTGGAAAAACTCGCCGAAGGCGAGCATACCGCCACCGTCAAGGCTTGGGATGTGGCGAACAACTCCGCCACGGCGCAGATTCGTTTTATAGTGGCAAATCCCACTACCGGCGGATTGGCTCATGTCCTCAACTATCCGAATCCGTTTACGACGCATACGCAGTTTCAGTTTGAGCACAGCTTTGCCGGGCCGGTGCGGGTACGGGTGGCTATATACTCAGTGGACGGGCGGCTGGTAAAAACCATTGATACAGAGCAGATTCCGACAGGATTTCGCATTGCGGATATCCAATGGGACGGACTGGATGATTATGGCAATCGCCTGGCGCGCGGGGTCTATTTGTATAAGGTGAAAGTGCGATCTTTGGATGATCCCGCGCAAGTTGTCGAAAGTGACTTCCAAAAGTTGGTTATCTTGCGCTGAGTCTCTGACGCGGTTGGCGCGTCAGAGAGGTCGAATTTTGGCAAAAAAACGGGCAGATAAAAAATAAATCCTGCTGATTTGTGTTGTAATAGAGCTCAATTGTGCGCGAGTACCATTGGGCGTCAAAACGAAAACCAGCGAGATATGGAATGCAAATTGCATATCTCAGCAAACAAAAGACCTTTTGCATGAAAAGATTGACCCTGTTTGTACTGTTGTTCTTTGGAGGTTTGGTATTGCAGGAAGCACACGCGCAGACGGTTTTGTGCAAAAACGGACGCAATCCCGTGACAGGTGAACCTTGCACCAATGTCATCACGACGGCTGTGCCGTTTCTGCGCATTAATCCTGATGCCCGGTCGGGAGCCATGGGTGATGCCGGTTTGGCGACTTCGCCCGATGCCAATGCCCTGCATTTCAATGCCTCGAAGCTGGCTTTTGTGGATAATCCTATTTCCCTGTCGGCTTCTTATACGCCCTGGTTGCGCGCCATCGGACTCAATGATGTCTTTTTGGCTTATGTCACCGGCTACTACAATGTAGATAAGCTGCAGACCGTCGGAGCTTCTTTGCGTTACTTCTCCATGGGGCAGATTGACTTCAAAAACACGGAAGGTGAGGACTTGGGCAGCGGCAAACCGCGCGAGATGGAGTTCAAGGCCACGTATGCGCGTAAGCTCAGCAAGAATCTGGCCGTCGCCATCGGCGGAAAGTACATCTACTCCAATTTGGCTGCCGGCCAGACGGTGGATGGTGTGGATATCAAAGCCGGTAAGGTCGGTGCGGCGGATATTTCCCTGACCTATCGCAAACCTGTCAAGATCGGTACAGGTAAGAGTTTCTTTACGTTTGGTACCGCCTTTACCAATCTGGGCACGAAGATTACCTACACAAACTCTGCGGAAAAGGATTTTATCCCCGCCAATATGGGCGTTGGTACCGGCTTGCAGATGGAACTGGACGAGTACAACAAGTTGGGTGTCTATCTCGACTTCAACAAACTGCTGGTTCCCTCGCCTAATCCGGACAATGAAAATGAGAGCGCCATTGCCGGCGTGATCACTTCTTTTTCGGATGCACCGGGCGGC
Organism: Saprospiraceae bacterium; assembly: GCA_027031185.1. Taxonomy (GTDB): domain Bacteria; phylum Bacteroidota; class Bacteroidia; order Chitinophagales; family Saprospiraceae; genus HyVt-613. The sequence goes on along the minus strand of JALVEF010000133.1, from coordinate 1,081 downwards.
TTTAAGGAAGAGCTGAAAGAAATCAACCCCTCCTTCGGGGTGGAGTATTGGTACAACGACCAGTTTGCGCTGCGCCTCGGTTACTTCAACGAAAACAAGATTAAAGGCAACCGCAAATACTTCACCACTGGTCTCGGGTTGCGCTATTCGGTCTTTGCGCTGGATATCTCCTACCTGATTCCATCAGGTCCGGTGCAGACCAATCCGCTGGCCAACACCCTGCGCTTTTCTATCAGCTACTTGTTTGAAAACGACGTCCCCGAAGAGGTCGAAAAATAACATGGGCTTATCCGGTCAAAGGGCATCCGAATCTTTTTCGGATGCCCTTTGTTGTATGATGGTGCAACTGTTTTGGTGCCCGCTGTTTTGTGCTAAAACAAGAGCACCTAAACAGTTTCTCTTGTTTTTAATATGCTGATTTACGGGATTATGGCTCCGGATAAGGATTTTTGGATGGCGCGGTACGATGCCGGAAACACCGGCTGGGATATTGGTTATCCCGCTCCGGCGCTAACGGCTTATTTTGAGGCGTTGGAAGACAAGGATATATCCATACTCGTTCCCGGTTGTGGTAACGGCCATGAGGTGGTGTGGTTGGCCGAACATGACTTTAGGGATGTGACGGCCGTGGATTTGGTGGCGGCGCCCCTGGCGCGCATCCGACAAAGGACCGGTGATCGCATTCGCACGCTGCAGGCGGATTTTTTTGATCTGACAGGCCGGTATGACTTGATCATGGAGCAGACCTTTTTTTGTGCTTTGGATCCAGAGCTCCGTGAGCAATATGTCCGCAAGATGCATGCACTGCTCAAGCCGGGCGGGCGCCTGGTGGGCTTGCTCTTTAATACGGAGTTTGAGAAGGAGGGCCCGCCATTCGGCGGATTTGAGGATACGTATCGCGAGCTATTCTCACCGTGGTTTGATATTTTGCGGATGGAGCCTACGCCATTGTCTATCCCGCCGCGTCGCGGGCGCGAGTTGTTTGTCGAGATGAGGCCCAAACCAAAAAACGGTGTAGCGGTGTAGCGGTATAGCGGTATAGCGGTGTAGCGGTGTAGCGGTGTTACCGTATAGCGGTATA
>JALVEF010000132.1 GCA_027031185.1 Saprospiraceae bacterium | reverse complement strand
TTCTCACGTAGCGCTGCTACGCATCGAAAATTTAATGTACAGAGCGAATCGGTTGCGAGAATTAGTTGCGAGCAAATTTGTTCAAGGTCGAAGTCAAAAGCACAGCCGTAGCAGCGCTACGGTGAGCATTTTGACGAAGAGATTGGGCAAATTTGCCGCAAATAAACTCGTAAACCGGTTTGATCTGTACATACTGGCTTCAACAGGAACAAAAATGCCTATTTTATCCCTAAAAACAGGAGCACCTAAACAGTTACTGAAAAAGTTTTTCGCCTGTCGGCGAATAGGTTTTGGGGCTGGGATGACAAAAAGTCGGAATATTAACCTTGACCTGCAATGGGGATTCTTTTATCTTTGGGGCAGGAAATGCGTGAATCAAAAAAAATGAGTAAGAAGTTGTCACGTTGGGTCCTTGATATACCCCGGATGATGAGTCAGCCGGATTGGAAGGAAAAGACCGACATCCTCGCGGATGAAGACATATCGGCGGGCGCCCCGTCCGAATTGATCGTTTATAACGATGACTTTAATACGTTTGACTGGGTGATCGCCTGCTTTCAAGAAATTTTGGGGCATTCCTCCATTCAGGCCGAGCAATTGGCGATGTTGATTCATCTGAAGGGTAAAGCAACCGTCAAAAGCGGTCACTTGGATGAATTGAAGCCTCAAAAAGACGCGTTGGTGGATAGAGGGCTTTCAGCAGTGATAGAGGCCGTCTAGTCTGCTTTCTCTGACGATGTGTATCGTCAGAGCTATCCTTTAGATTTTGCGGCAAATGGTACATCGCCCTCCGGAGTGAGCGGTATTAAACCTGCCTGCTATGGCTATACATTGGTTACCGGACAATGAGCTTAGTTTTCCACACCCCGAGGAAGCGCACAATGCCGAGGGCATTGTGGCAGTGGGGGGCGACTTAAGCGTGGACAGGCTGTTGTTGGCATACCGGTCGGGTATTTTTCCTTGGTTTAATGCCGATGAGCCGCCGATTTGGTGGTGCCCGGATCCACGTTGCGTATTGTTTCCCAAGGATATCAAGGTGCACAAGAGCATGCGCTCCTATTTCAATCAGAAAAAGTTTGACGTCACTTACGACAAGTGTTTTGAGCGCGTGATGCGTGGCTGCCAGACAATAGTGCGCAAAGGTCAGGAGGGCGACACTTGGATCACCGAGGATTTTATTCAGGCTTACACCAAATTGCACGAGATGGGATTGGCCCATTCCGTGGAGGTTTGGAAAGATGGCGAGTTGGTCGGCGGTCTGTATGGTGTGTCACTGGGTAAGGTCTTTTTTGGGGAGTCCATGTTTTCTCATGTGCCCAATGCATCCAAATACGGCTTTATCACTTTGGTAAAAAAATTAGAGCAATTGGGCTTCTGGCTCATTGACAATCAAATTGTCTCTCAGCATTTGCTTTCTTTGGGTGCAACAACCATCTCGCGTAAGGCGTTTTTGGAGTATATTCGCAGGAATAATGCTGAAAAGACTTTTAAGGGGGATTGGAATTTGTTGCTCAACGGTGTGGCCAATGAAATTGAAAAATAGTAGCGGCACGCCGCCGACTATGCCCGGACGAAATCATCCATTCCGAAGTTTTTTGTCTCGTGTGCCGCGTCGCTCGTACTTGACGCTTGTCGTCACGTTTGTTTTGATGGCGTTTATTCCTGCCGGCACCAAATTTCCCAAAGGGCTTTTTCGCTCACCAATAAGATATCCCATCCGCTTGACAGGTACTTTCGGTGAATTAAGGCCCAACCATTTTCATTCTGGCATTGATATCAAATCTCCCAACGGCGGATCCGGTGCCCCCATCCTGGCAGTCGCCGATGGCTATGTCTCAAGAATCAAAGTCAGCTCCGGCGGATATGGCAATGCGCTCTATATCAATCATCCCAATGGCTACACCACCGTTTATGCGCATTTGCAGTCGTTTGCACCGGCCATTGCCAAATACGTCAAGCAAAAGCAATATGAGAAAGAATCTTTTCGGGTGGATTTGCACCCGCCCGCGGATATGTTCCGCTTCGCCAAAGGACAAGTAATCGGCAAAATGGGAAATACGGGCACATCCTCGGGCGCTCATCTGCATTTTGAAGTCCGCGATCGCCGTACGGAAAGACCGCTCAATGCGGCTTTGTTCGGCTTCCCCATTGAAGATAAAATTCCACCTAAATTGCACAAACTCAAACTCTATTACCTGGATCATGACAATACGCCTTACAGGGAGAAAGAGTTGCGTTTGGTCAAGCAAGGCAAAACTTTCCACATCAAGTCGGGAGACACGCTGCGCGTGCCGGCGGAGCGTTTGGGCTTGGCTATTAAAGCCTTCGATCACATGGGTGGTTCCAGAAGCTGGAATGGCATTTATCGCATTGATATGAAGGTGGATGGCATCCCTCGGTTTGGCTTCCGCTTGGATGAGTTCAGTTTCTCAAAGACCAGGTATGTCAATGCGCATCTGGACTACAAAGAAAAACTGCTAAAAAACAGTACTTATCACCGCCTGTATCGTTTGCCGGGTAACAAGCTGGACATATATACGGCGGTGGATGGTATTTTGATTGCCGGAGGCAGTCAAACCAAGGAGGTCTCTATTGATGTGTTTGACCCCTTTGGCAATCGTTCACGTCTTACGTTTTGGGTTCGCTTTATGGAGCCGGAGCCAATACCGGAAAAAAACTTTAACTACTTTTTCCCATATGACGCTGAGAATCAACTCAGTTTCAGTGGCTTACAGTGCCGGTTTCCGCCCAATACCTTTTATGAAAATCAGTTCTTTACCGTCGATATTTCCAGTGATGCCGGTGGAGTCACTCACTTTGGTCCTGTTTATAAACTACACCGGCTCACAGAGCCGGTACAAAAATACTTTGACATCTCCTTACCGGCAGATATGCTCCACGCCGCACAGCGTCCCAAGGCTTACCTCGCACACCGCAACAAGAAAGGGCAGTGGGAAAATGCAGGAGGCAAATGGCAATACAACCGTTTGGAAGGGCGAGTGCGTGAGTTGGGGGAGTACACTATTATGCTGGACAATACACCTCCCTCCATTATTCCCAAAAATTTTAGTCACAACATGGCCGGCCGCAAAAAGATGTCATTTAAGTTGGATGATGACGTACCTACTACCGGCAAGGCGACAGGGTTGAAATATCGGGCTACGGTGGATGGCCGATGGATTCTTATGGAATATCGGAATAATATTCTCACTCATATTTTTGATGGTCATATCGGTAAAGGTAAACATACGCTTCGTATCGTAGCAACCGATGCCGTAGGCAACAAAACCGTCTTCTCCGCTGACTTTATTCGCTAACGCATTGTACTATTTTATCATACATAAAATAGTGATTGTCTTTTCATTGCTTTGTCTCTGTCCTGACAACGTTCTTTGGTGTTTTTTGGCCTAAGGCCAACCCCTTTCTATTGGCAAGTTTTTTGCAAATCCATTAGTGCTATCTATCAGGTGTCCATGCTCCGTGCATGTGACCCTCATACCAAAGCATACACATATATCACAATGATGAAAACTGTCAGGATGAAGAAGTTTACCCCTCAATTAACCCTTTTCTTCTTACTTCTCTCTTTTGTCGCTCTTGCCCAGCAGAAAATTACAGATGACGCCTCATTGGGATTGGCGCCACATGCTTCTGCTATTCTCGAATTAGACAGTAAATCCAAAGGTTTATTGCTGCCAAGAATGACGGATGCAGAACGTGATGCCATTTCCCAACCGGCACATGGTCTGGTCATCTTCAACACCACGCAAAACTGCGTGGAGGTCAATAATGGAGTGCCATCTGCTCCCGCTTGGGAATGTCTTGTGCAAGGCGATGTGTATCAAGACCTTACAGGTGGTGTTTTGATCGGGAAGATCTTAAAGATTGATATTGAAAACGGCGCGTCTGCATCAATTGACTTATCCGGTTTGATCGCCGGTCTGGATACCAGCAATACCAATGAATTTAACCATTCGGTCGAGTTGCATGGCAAAGAATTGCACATTACAGACGGAGGTGGGACGATCATCGTGGATCTGTCATCGCTTGAAGTATTGACATCACTTTCACTCAATGCGGACGGCAAGACGCTGCAATACCAGGATGAAGACGGTCAGTTGAGCACGATTGACCTGTCCCAAGTGATAGACAACTATGAGACGGTGACGAGTGTGAGTGTGGACACGGTAGCCGGAACATTGAGCTACGTGGACGAGGACGGTGTGACGACGACGCTGAACCTGCAAGACCTGGTGAAGGCACAAGAGACGTTGACAGTGATGAGTCTGGCCGGCGACGGCAAGACGCTGCAATACCAGGATGAGG
>JALVEF010000131.1 GCA_027031185.1 Saprospiraceae bacterium | reverse complement strand
ATCATCTTTTTTCTATAATGCAAGTTTTATATATTTGCAGCGGGCGAATAAGCTCCGGGGCAGGGAAGAATAGTGTGGTAGTGCACTCACCATGACCTGCTGTCACGGGTAGCCCGTTCAGTGAATTACCAAGGCAGCAGATGACTCTGGAAAGTGCAATAGAACAAGATTTAATAGAACAGCTAAAGGGCCTGAAATACACGTATCGCCCGGATATTGTGGACAGGCAGACGCTGGAACAAAACTTCCGGGAGAAATTTGAAACGCTCAACGGGGTGCGGCTTACTGACGATGAGTTTGCCCGCCTGATGCAAGATATCATTACACCCGATGTGTTTGCCGCTTCACGCAAACTGCGGGAGCGGCAGTACTTTCAACGCGAGGACGGCACGGCGCTACACTACACGCTGGTGGACATCAAGAACTGGTGCAAAAACGAATACGAGGTCATCCACCAATTGCGCATCAATACGGCTTACAGCTTTCGGCGCTACGACGTCATCCTGCTGATCAACGGTCTGCCCATCGTACAAATCGAGTTGAAGAACATCGGCGTGTCGCCCCGCAAGGCGATGCACCAGATCGTGGAGTATAAGAATGATCCGGGCAATGGTTATACCAACACTTTGCTCTGCTTTATGCAACTGTTTGTCGTGAGCAACCGCACCAACACCTACTACTTTGCCAATAACAACAACCGGCATTTTGCTTTCAACGCGGATGAGCAGTTTTTGCCGGTATATCACTGGGCGGATTCCCGGAACAAAAAGATCAAGCATCTGCATGATTTTGCGGAGGCGTTTTTGTCCAAGTGTGCACTGGGAGAGCTGATCAGCCAATACATGGTCTTGGTGGAGAGTGAGCAGAAGATACTCATCATGCGCCCGTACCAAATCTATGCCGTCAAAGCCATCATGGACTGTATCCACCAAAACCGGGGCAACGGCTATATTTGGCATACGACGGGAAGCGGTAAGACTTTGACCTCGTTCAAGGCTTCTACCCTGCTCAAAGACAATCCCGATATCGAGAAGTGCCTGTTTGTGGTGGACAGAAAAGACCTGGATCGTCAGACGCGGGAAGAGTTCAACAAATTCCAGAAAGGCAGTGTGGAAGAAAACACCAACACCGAAACGTTGGTCCGGCGTCTGCTCTCCAACGATTATGCGGACAAGGTCATCGTCACCACCATCCAAAAGCTCGGCCTGGCACTGGACCAAACCAGCAAACAAAATCGAAAGAAAACCGAAAGAGGGGTCACGACATACACGGACCGGCTTGCCCCGCTCCGGGACAAGCGGATGGTATTCATCTTTGACGAGTGTCACCGCTCCCAATTCGGCGAAAATCACAAGGCCATCAAGGAATTCTTCCCCAACGCGCAGCTTTTCGGATTTACCGGTACGCCCATTTTTGAAAAAAACGCCACGTACAAGGTGCGGGAAGGGCATACCGCGTCTTACAAAACTACCGAAACCATTTTTCAAAAGTGCCTGCACACCTACACCATCACGGACGCCATCGAGGACAAAAACGTCCTGCGCTTTCACATTGACTACTACAAAGGGGAAGGAGAGCATGCCGTCAAACCCGGCGAACCACTCGCCCAACAGGCCGTCGTAGAGGCCATCCTGGACAAGCACGATGCCGCCACCAACGGGCGCAAATTCAACGCCTTGCTGGCCACCGCCTCTATCAACGACGCCATCCGGTATTATCACCTGTTTAAGGAAATACAGCAGAAAAGGGCTGCCGAGGATCCCGGCTTCGAGCCCTTACATATCGCCTGCGTCTTCTCGCCGCCCGCCCAGCTTTTAGCAAAAGAAGGCGATGCCCTAAGTAAAAAGAACGCCGCCGACATCCGGCAGCTACAGGAAGATCTGAGCCAGGAAAAAGAAGACAACAAGCAAAATCCGGAAGAAAAGAAAAAGGCACTGGAAGAAATCATTGCCGACTACAACAAACAATACGGCACGGCCCACCATATCGGCGAATTTGACCTGTACTATCAGGACGTACAAAGCCGCATAAAAAGTCAGAAATACAGCAACCGGGACTATCCACGCCGAAACAAAATAGACATCACCATCGTGGTGGACATGCTGTTGACCGGTTTTGACTCCAAGTACCTCAATACCCTGTATGTAGATAAAAACCTGAAATACCACGGACTCATCCAAGCCTTTTCGCGCACCAATCGCGTGCTCAATGACACCAAACCCTACGGCAACATCCTGGACTTTCGCTCCCAACAGGAAGCTGTCAACGAAGCTGTCACACTCTTCTCCGGCAAGGACAGTCCGCGGGCCAAAGAGATCTGGCTGGTGGATCCCGCTCCCGTCGTTATCGAAAAATACAAAAAGGCCGTCGAGCAGCTCGGCGTCTTTATGCAAGACCACCATCTGGCCAACGAACCGCAGGAAGTGTATAATCTTCGCGGCGACACGGCCAAGATTGAATTTGTCAGAAACTTTAAAGAAGTGCAGCGGCTCAAAATCCAGCTCGACCAATACACAGACCTGGATGAGTCACAAAAAGCCGCCATCGAGCACATCCTGCCTGCCGACAAGTTCCTGGAGTTTCGCAGTTCGTATATCGAAACCGCCCAGCAGCTCCGCGAGATTCAGGTCAGAGAAGGAGAAAAGGCCCCGCCCGAAGTGCAGCAGTTGGACTTTGAATTTGTGCTATTTGCTTCTGCTGTCATTGACTACGACTACATCATGAACCTGGTGGCCGACAGCACCCAAAAGAAGGCTTCCAAGCACAAAATGACCCGCGAAGAAATCAAACAACTGATCAAGTCCGATTCCAATTTGATGGATGAAGGCGAGGACTTGATTGACTATATTGACCGCATTGACTGGACGAAAGGCCATACGGAAGAAGAACTGAAAGAAGGCTATCAAGCCTTCAAAGAAGATAAGTACCAAAAAACACTGGCCCGGATTGCCGCCAGGCACGGCTTGCAGACGGCAGACCTGAAGACGTTTGTAGAAAACATCCTAAACAGGATGATCTTTGACGGCGAGCGGCTCACCGACTTACTCGCTCCACTGGATCTGGGGTGGAGAGACCGGAAAGAAAAAGAACTGAGCTTGATGGCCGATCTGATCCCCCTGCTCAGAAAGCAGGCCGGCGGACGGGAAATCAGCGGGTTAAAGGCCTATGAAAAAACCTAACTGCGGTGAGCGAACTGATACAATACATACAGAATAACAAGGTCACGCCCAGGCGTATCAGGGCTGAGACGACGGATTTCCAAGGGCGCAAGCTACCGACCCGAAATGCGTATGTGCTGCTCAAGAGTTACGCCAATAATTATTTTAAGCATGGATTGGAGCCGCGCATGATTGCTCTATCGGGCTTGCGCGGTGTCGGCAAGACCACGCTTGCCTGGCAAACGGCCGCCTATGTGTATCAATCCCACGTAAAGCAAATCTTCTTTCTCAGTGTGGATGAGCTCAAGTGGCTCAACGCCGGCTTGTATGAGGCCTTTCAGGCGTTGGAACAGGTGTTGGGAAGACCGTTGCATGAACTTACACAGCCCATCATGCTCATCATTGACGAGGTCCACGAAGCACAAGGCTGGCAAAGAGATCTGAAGATACTCTACGAAAAAGCGAAGAAAGTCTTCGTGCTGGTCACCGGAAGCTCCGCCCTATTATTGCACAGCAGTGCCGATTTGGCATCGCGCTGGACCTTGACAAAGGTTTTCCCCTTTCGTTTTCCCGAATTCATTGTGGCGAAGACCTGGATATCCGGCCATGACCCAATACGCTTTCCGGTGCGCGGACTGGCCCGAGAATTGAGAAATGCCTTTTTCTTTGCTTATGACTACCAGGACGCGAAACAGGTACTTATCCGCATGCACGATAAGATTGATGACTATTTTGAGGACATTCGGCAAATCACAAATAAAAGCATAAAGGAGCTGATTGACGAATACATCAGTTATCATAACATCGCCCGATTTGTGCCCATTACCAACAAGACCTTGGTCATCGAACGGGTGTTGGCCCTTTTTGAACGGATCTTGTTAAAAGACATCCCGGAATTGCATCCCGGGCATTCCCAAGTGTACAATCGCATATTATTCCGACTGGCATTGAGTGATACGATTAACTACCAGACGCTTTCCAAGGAATTTAACATCAAGCAAGCTGAAGTGGAAAAGATCATAAACAGCTTGCATCAGGCCGAAATACTGAATGTATTCTTGCCACATGGCGGCGTGCGCGCCAAAACAGGCAAGCTCATCAAGCCTTTTTTCATGTCGCCATCGCTCCGCCGGGCATTGTACAGCCGGATTTACGGGGATAAATTGACTG
>JALVEF010000130.1 GCA_027031185.1 Saprospiraceae bacterium | reverse complement strand
TTGATAGGGTAAGAACGGTTTAGCGGCCCCGCACTTACGGTTTGATGGTCCAAGGTCAACGGTCCAAGGTAAACGGACTCAACGCTTCGCGTTGATAGGGTAGGAACGGTTTTGCATCCCTGCACCTACTTGCTTTGCCGGATTTTGGCCTTGCCCCTTTCCGCTTAGGCTTTTTGCTTGATGGGCGTTATTTGCTCCGCTTTGGCGGGCAAGTAAGTGCGGGATGTTGATTTGCTGGTGCATGGAAGGATGCAAGTGGGCAAGCTGTCGCTTCGAGGAAAAGCATTAGCTTTGGGGCAGAAGCGGTGGAGCATGAAGATACTCACAGTCAGTTATTCGGATATCAACGGAGGGGCGGCGATCGCGGCGTACCGGCTGCATCGCGCGCTGCTGGCGGCCGGCCAGGATGCATGGATGCTCGTGCAGGTGAAGGAGACCGATGACCCGACGGTCATTGGTCCCGACGGGAAATTCGGCAAGCTCAAGGGGTTGCTGCGGCCGGAAATTGACAAATACATCGTCAGGCGGTATCAGAATAGGAGTCATTCGTTGTTTTCTCCGGGCTGGCTTCCGTTCAGCGATTTTTTCAAACGCTTGGACGCCATTGAGCCGGATATCGTGCATCTACACTGGGTGGCTAACGGATTTTTTCCTGTAAAGGATTTCAAGAAATTTAAGGTGCCGGTGATTTGGACCCTGCATGACATGTGGGGATTTACCGGCGGCTGCCACTATGATGAATATTGCGGCAAATACACAAGTGCTTGCGGAGCCTGTCCGGTACTGGGCTCCACACGGAAACGGGACTTGAGCCATAAGTTTTTCAAGAAAAAGCTAAGAGCCTATTCAAAAATAAAAAGCCTGGTCATCCACGGTCCCAGCCGATGGATGGCCGAATCGGCCAAAGAGAGCACGCTTTTCAAGCAGCGTCAAGTAGTCAACATTCCGTATGCGATTGATACTTCCCGCATCCGGCCGGTTGATAAACGGATAGCCCGTCAACTGTTGCAACTGCCGCTCAACGATAAGTTGGTGCTGTTTGGCGCCATGAATGCGACAAGTGATCCACGCAAAGGTTTCAAGGAGTTGAGCCGGGCGCTGCGATTGTTGTCCAAACATGCTTTGACATTAGTGGTCTTTGGCAGTTCCGGTCCCGGCGCGGGTGAGGCGTTTGATTTGCCGGCGTATTATATGGGGAAAGTACGGGATCAGCTGACGATGCAATTACTTTACAGCGCGGCGGATGTGACGGTAGTCCCCTCCTTGCAAGAGAATTTGTCAAATGTCATCATCGAGTCTTTGTCTTGCGGGACTCCCGTGGTCGGATTCGACATCGGCGGCAATGCCGATATGATTGAGCACCAACACACCGGATACTTGGCCAAACCATTTTCGCCGGATGAATTGGCAGACGGCATCTATTGGGCGACTCATCACTTACTCGACAATCAAATCTCCATCAATTGCCGGCAAAAGGCAGTCCGCGAATTTGACTACCGCGTGGTGGTGCCCAAGTACGTCGCGTTGTACGAGGAGATGATGAAGAAAAGCACCGTCAATCCGGCGTGAAAACGAGACAAGCAATTGACGAATAGTGCAACCATGGATGCCAAGACGAAATATCGTGCCTTTTGCGAAAGCCGAAATGACGTGCCGGTGTTTCGTCAGCCTTGGTGGTTGGATGCTGTTTGCCGGGACGGCACTTGGGGTGTTTGTGTGACTGAAAAAGACGGCATTATTACAGGCGCACTTCCGTACTTTCGTACCAAACGCTGGGGCATCTCTATCATCACGCTGCCACCGCTAACGCCGCATACCGGAGTGCAGTTTGCCGATTCAGGAAGAGAAGAAGCGCTTTCAGTCATTAGGTCCTTAGTACGTCAATTGCCACGCGCTACCGTCGTCAGATTGTATCATCCTCCCGGATTTAAGATGCTGGCACCGTTTGAGCAAAGGGGCTTTCGTACCATGGAGCGCTATACGTACCAACTCGACCTGACGGCTCCAGAGCCGGAGCGTCTATTTAATACCAATCTGCGTCGAAAGCTCAAAAGGGCCCGCCAAACGGGCCTGGTGTGTCAAGAAAGCGATGATCCGGATATCGTATTTTCGCTAAACGCCATGAGTCTGCGGCGCCAAGGCGTAAGGGCCCGTTATGACCGTGAGTTGTTTCGCCGGTTGGATGAGGCCATTCAAATGCACGCGGGCCGGAAGATTTTCATTACTTATGACACGGAAGGCACGCCGCTGGCCGGGGGCTATTATGTGCAAGAGGATAGGCGTGTGGTGTATTATCTAACAGGCGGACACAACGGCCATCCGACGGCGATGAGTCTGGTGATGGCCACGGCGCTGGAATACTATCAAGGGCGAGCCGGTTTGTTTGATTTTGAGGGGAGTATGGTGCCGGGTATTGCGCGTTTTTTCCGGAGCTTTGGCGGGCAGCCGGTCGCGTATTACGCAACTGTTAAGTATGGAGTGCCCTTGCTTGGATTTTTGGCGAGGAGGTGATGGGAAGCAAGCCAAACTGCTTACCGGTACAGACCGGGCAAACAGGCGATCACATACGTGCGGCAAGGGGCGGGACGGCCCTGGAGGGAGTTGGGCACTCTATGCCAGGAACCATTTGCCCCACCTTGTGTTTTGGGGAGGATAGTCGTTGCAACGCCAGTGCGACAACGGGACGGACACCTGAAAATATGATCATCCGCGTACACATACAAGACCGGCTGTTTGAAAACAGGATACGGTATGTCTTCCGATTTATCGAAGAGCATGTGACAGCGGCTTCCAAGGTCAAATTTGTGTTTGACGGCGAAGCGGCAGATCAGAAGCTGAACTATGGCACGACACCGGGGGATGGTCTCTTTATCCCCGCGCAGGGGCTGATTTTTAATGAGGCGCTCCCCGACCCTGCCTGCCTGACGGCGAATAAGTATCTGTACCGGAATATGACGCTATACAGTGTCAGCGACCGGATGGCACCGGTACAAAAGTTTTTTGCGGAGGGTCGTCTCTTTGCTTTTGACTTGATCGAAACGATTTTCTATCATATCAGCCGGTATGAGGAATATCTCCTGCCCGAGGAGATGGGACATAGCTGGGCGCTGGCTGACCCGGCGAAGCGCTTTTTGCCCCGACTCGGATTGTTGAAGATACCGGTGGTGGATCATCTGATCTTTGCCTTTTTGCACGCTATCGGGGCGCAACCGGAGCGGGGCGTGACGCGCTTCCGGCTGACGCATGATATAGATATCCCGTATAAATTGCCCAATCTTTTTAAGGTGATGAAATCCGCAGGGCGCGAATTGTTGATTGAGCGGCGAGGGCTCAAAGCGGTAACCGGGCTATTGGGCACGTACCGGCAAATGCGGAGAGGCCTGGCTAAAGATCCGTATGATACATTTGACTGGCTGTTCCGGTCGGAGTCGCTTGATAAATCGGCATATTTTATGGCCGGCGGTATCACGGCACAGGACAATTATTACCGGATAGAGGATGCCGCGCATCTAATCCGGATGGCGAAAGACCGGGGCTACGCTATCGGGCTGCACCCCAGTTATGAGGCGTACCGGGACGGGCGGTTGTTCGAGCGGGAGAAGGCCCGGCTGGAGCGCGTGGCGGGACAGCCGGTCAAGCGTTCACGACAGCATTATCTCCGGTTTCAGTTTCCGGTCACTCCGCAAATCATTGAGGCGCAAGGCATAAAAGAGGACTCGAGTCTCGGATACCGTGACCGCATCGGTTTTCGATGCGGTACGGGCTTTGGGTATCGCTTGTATGACTTTGACCGGGAAGGCGCTTTTGACTTTGTGGAGGTGCCCCTGATACTTATGGATATAAGTCTGGTGCGGGAGGCAGGACGCGACAAGGAGGCAATGCGTGAGGTGTTGTTTGACTTTTTGGATCGCAACCGCTACCTGACGCAGGTGACAGTGCTCTTCCATAACAGTATTTTTGATATGGAATATCAAACCGGAGACGAACTCCGGGCGCTGTATTTTGAGTTGGTGAAACGAATGGGTGAAGGAAACGATGAAAGCCGAAAGAGATAGGTTTGCCAAATCGTGGGCCGGGCTGCCTTGGATAATGGGAAGCGGCAGAGGGCTGTGCGCGGGAAGGCTTGGCAAGCCGGGGCTGAGTGCTTGGGACTTTTTAAGGCAGGCCTAATGACACAGCTACCTGTCCAAAAAATTAGGTAACTGTTTAGGTACCCGCTGTTTTTGCGCTAAAATGGCCTTTTTGCCCCTGTTTTTGCCTTGTAACTGTTTGAGCACCCCTTGTTTTTGCGCTAAAATGGCCTTTTCGCGCCTGTCTTTGGTAAAATTTTCTCA
>JALVEF010000129.1 GCA_027031185.1 Saprospiraceae bacterium | reverse complement strand
CAGGCGAAATTAAAAACGGGCCAATACATACCCGTCCCGCGCCATCACATCCGGTTTAGCATCGGCATAGCCATCGCCTTTACGCTATCAGTGGCACTGTCGTTAGATTCAGGCCTCCCCCGCCAACCCCGCCGCGCCGCCACCGGCGCGGCAATCTTTTTATTTCTCTTCCAGCACATCCTCGCCGTCCGGAGTGGATTGGTCAGCCTATACCTGGCCATTTTGGTGCTGGCGCTGTACGGCATGACCGTGCGGCGATTCCGGCGGGCAGCCGTGCTCACTCTGCTCGTCCTGGTGCTGGTGCCCCCGGTCGCCCTGCGGCTGGTGCCATCGCTGCGCGAAAAGGTCAATTACACCATCTACGACTTCAAGATGTATCTCCGGGGGAAGGGACAGGGCTATTCGGATTCGGAGCGGCTCACCTCCATCCAAATCGGGCTGTCTCTCGGCCGAAAACACTGGCTGACCGGTGTGGGGATCGGCGATGTCAAGCAAGAGACCGGCCGGCGCATGAAAGCAATGCACTATGTGAAGTTTCTGGATCCGCACAACGAATATGTCTTCTTTTTTGCAGGAGCAGGCTTGCCGGGCCTGTTGTTTTTGCTGGCCGGACTTTGGATCCCGTTTTGGTACAGGCGACATTACCGCAATCCGTTCTTTACAGCGATACAGGTGATATTTTTTCTCACGCTGATGGTGGAGGCCGGTCTGGAGACATCAGCCGGCGCCGGATACTATCTGCTTTCGACGCTCTCGTGGCTCCACTTTTTCGATGACCGGTGACAAAAACAGGATGGAGCATTGACAAAGGTCACCGCTTCACGCCCTGGCAGCGGTTAGATTTGAGACCAAATTGTCGCCTATGTTTTTGGTTAGTTGGAATATTGGAGCCGTCGGCTTATTGCTGATGTTCGTAGTCATGCTCGGCGTGGCTGTTTGGGGCATGCGCAAGATGTTTACCAAATAGTCTGGCGCCGATAAAGGCCGGGGAAAATTGGAGAGTTTTCGCCCGTTCCGGGCGAGCGGTTGCGTCGTGGGCGGGAAATTCGTAACTTGCCATCAAAATCGAACGGTATGGCAAGTTTGCGCATACGCCCGAAGATTCGATGCGTGAGTCCTCTGTCCACGGAGGAAATTATTGACCGGTTTGAGCAAGTCGCGCGCAAGTATCAGGGCCGGATTATCGTCCGCAAGCGCCGCGACCACATTGAGATGCACATTCGGGAAGCGGATCGCCACTATTGGTCGCCGGTACTCAACGTGATTTTCGATAAGGCGGATGGTGGCACGATTGTACGCGGCCGCTTCGGGCCGGAGCCCCAGGTATGGACTATGTTTATGTTTTTCTATTTCGCGGCCCTGTCCTTCGTCTTCTTTTCCGGTATGTGGGTGTTGGTGCAATTGCAAGTGGGGCATGCGCCAAAGGCTTTGCCGTATTTTCTGACCAGTCTGGTCGTCCTGGCACTGGTATTCATTGCGGCGCAGGTAGGGCAGCGCAAGGGCCATGACCAGACTGTCCTGCTCCAACAATTCTGCCGCGAAGTGCTGGGAAAGGAGGAATTAGAGAAATTAAAAATTAAAAATTAAAAATATACGCCCACATGTTTGTGGGGCTTGCCGCCCCACAAACATGTGGGCGTTTCCGCTCCTACATAAGCGCATGGGGGCAGGAGGCGTCTATGAAAGCGGCCAGGGATCCGCCGGCAACACCTTTCCGCTTGCTTCGCCAAAGCCGACACGAATGCCTTCCCGGGCGGCAAAACCGCGCAGAATAACCGTGTCACCATCTTCGATAAACTTGCGGACACTGCCATCGGCCAGGGTCAAGGGCCGGGCGCCGCGCCAGGTCAGTTCGAGCATGGAACCGAACGAGGCCGGTTCCGGCCCGCTGATGGTGCCGGACGCGCACAGGTCACCCACGCGCATATTGCAGCCGTTGACGGTGTGGTGGGCCAGTTGCTGGCACATATTCCAATACATGTACTTGAAGTTGGAGCGGCAGACGACCGTCTCCTCGCCATCCGCCGGACGGATGGCAACCTCTAAATTAATATCATAGTTTTTTGGGCCTTCAAATTGCAAGTACGGCAGCGGGGACGGCTCTTGTGCAGGCCCTTCCGTGCGGAACGGTTCGAGTGCTTCCAGCGTGACAATCCACGGGCTGACGGTAGAGGCGAAATTTTTGCCGAGGAAGGGGCCCAGCGGGACGTATTCCCAGGCCTGGATGTCGCGGGCCGACCAGTCATTGAACAAGACGAGACCGAAGATGTAGTCCTCGGCCCGTGCCACGGGGATGCGCTGACCCGGTTGGGTGGGGCGCCCGACGACGAAGGCCATCTCCAACTCAAAATCAAGCAGTCGCGTTGGCCCAAAGCCGGGCGTTCCACCTGTTTCGGTGGGCTTGAACTGGCCGACAGGCCTTTTGACGGGGGTGCCGGAGATAAAGACGGAAGAGGCCCTGCCATGGTATCCGACGGGGATATGCTTCCAGTTGGGCAAGAGCGCATTGTCCGGGTCGCGGAACATCTTGCCCACGTTGGTTGCGTGTTCCTTACTGGAATAGAAGTCGGTATAATCGCCTATCTCCACCGGCAGATGCATGCGAGCGGCTTGCACCGGAACGGCGCAATAGGCAAAGAAAGAACCGAAGCCGCGCTCATCACGCAACAGTTCTTGCAGGCGCGCGCGCACCGCTGAGGTGACCGGCTTGCCCAGGGCGATGAAGTCATTCAGTGCAGGGCGCGCAAAGATAGCTTCCGGCAGATTCAGGTCCTTGAAGAATCCGAGCTGGCGCACCAGGCGGAGATCTATCACATAGTCCCCATAACGCGTAGCGGCGCGGGGCTGGCTGTCCCGCGCGGTAGAGAATATCCCGAAGGGGATATTGTGGATACTGAAATCACTGTCCGATGCGGGATGCACGATATTTTGCGGGACGGGTTCGGCTGACATTGGCGTTTGGATTTAGGCTGACGGCAAATGTAGTGAATTATATGGTGAAAGGGCGCCCCGTCCGGCAAAGCAAGTTAGCGCGGGGCAGTTCCACGTCCCGCACGTCCCGCACGCACCCCTGATGTGCGATCGTTGACCCTGTGCCATGCTCCCTGGACCATTGACCTTGGACCCTGGACCTTGGACCATCAAACAGTAAGTGCGGGGCAGCATTTTTCCAAAAGAGTTCGCACCAAAAGTGTACCTTTGTAGTATGAGCAATTTCATCGTATCAGCCCGCAAGTACCGGCCCCGCCATTTCGACGAGGTCGTCGGTCAGGAACACGTGTCCGAAACCTTGCGCAATGCATTGAAAACCAACCAGGTCGCCCATGCCTTCCTCTTTACCGGCCCGCGCGGTGTCGGCAAAACTACCATGGCCCGCATCCTGGCTCAGGTGCTCAACTGCGAACATCCCACCGATGACTTCAAGGCCTGCAACGAATGTACCTCTTGCAAGGCCTTCAATGAAAATGCCTCGTTTAATATCATCGAACTGGACGCCGCCTCCAACAACAGCGTCGAGCATATCCGCTCACTCATCGAGCAAGTCCGCTTCGCTCCCCAACAGGGCAAGTACAAGGTATTCATCATTGACGAAGTGCACATGCTGTCCTCTCAGGCCTTCAATGCCTTCCTCAAGACCCTGGAAGAACCCCCGCCTTACGCGATTTTCATCCTCGCCACCACCGAAAAACACAAAATCCTGCCCACTATTCTGTCCCGCTGCCAGATCTTCGACTTCCGGCAAATTCAGGTGCAGGATATCGAAAAACACCTGGCCGGTATCGCCAAAAAGGAAAAGATCAAAGCTGACAAACCGGCACTCAACATCATCGCCCGCAAGGCGGACGGTGCCTTGCGCGATGCATTGTCCATCTTCGACCGCATGGCCATAGCGGGCGGCGGGCACATAACCACTGACCTGGTCGTCAGGCATCTGCACATCCTGGACCACGAGTTTTTCTTCCAACTGGTAGATGCCGCGCTTATCGAAGACACGGCCACCATTTTGCGACACCTGGACCGCGTCATCAAACAGGGCTTCACGCCGGCCATTGTGCTCAGCGGACTGCTGGATCACTTGCGCAATCTCTTCGTCGCCAAGGAGTCCGGTACCAGAGAACTATTGGACGTAGGCAGTGACTTGCATACCCGCTTTGCCAAACAAGCCCAACATACACCTTTGAACTTTCTTCTCTCTGCGCTGAGTATTGCCAACCATGCCGATGCCCGGCTCAAGGAAACTCAAAACAAGCGCCTGCACGTTGAGCTGGCCCTCATCAAAATCGCCTTCAGTTCCCGCGCAACCACACCGGAAAACCTGCCGCAAAAAAAAAACATAGCTGAACCGGTGCCA
>JALVEF010000128.1 GCA_027031185.1 Saprospiraceae bacterium | reverse complement strand
CTGACCTCAAAAGAATGGCTCACAATTCGTGGTGACGGAAAGCACCGTCTCAGCGAACTCATCGCCCGCCATGACCGCGCAAGACGCCAAACCAAACAACTGAAACGCTACTGGGCAGACCGGTGGAACACCGTCCTACCCGATGGGGAGCACCTGACGCTGACCGAAATCGGTAACCACTCACGCGGGGCCCGCTTTATCAACGCCAACGCATTGATTAACGAAGAACTGCTCCCCCCGCTCGAAGAATTACACGCGGCGATGGACGGGTGGTATTACGGACGCGTGGATCTGCGCGCGCGCAACCTGGACGCTGTCAAAGCCGGGGATTTCAAGATATTTGAAATCAACGGCGTGCTGGCAGAACCCACCCACATATACGACCAAACCACCATGACCTATTTCGGTGCCTTGCGCGAAATCGCCAGGCATTGGAAAATCTTGTACCGCGTCGCAACACACAACCATCGGGTATTGGGGGTGCCTTATGACCGGCCGGGCCGCTACATCCAATCTGTTCACCGATTGTTCCGGTATTTGAAACATGCGAAGCGACAAGCCTAACGGGCCGGGGCTTCAGCACTTATTTTCCGGCACGGCTATGTGGACCAAGGTCTTGTTTTATGTGCCTGGATTCCATCCTGATCGCCTGGCTTCCCTGGTACCGGGTATATTTGACACTACCATAAACGGACGTTTTTTGCCTCAGCTCATCAATTCGTAATTCTTAAGTAACTGTTTAGGTACCCGCTGTTTTTGTGCTAAAATGGCCTTTTCGCGCCTGTCTTTGGTAAAATTTTCTCATGTAGCGGTGCTACACATCGAAAATTTTACCTTCGACATCCACGAAAATGCCTATTTTATCCCTAGAAACAGGAGCACCTAAACAGTTACATTCGTAATTTTCAATTCGCAATTGAATTTGTGATATTTGCCCTGTCTATGGAACGCTTCTCAACCAAATATCTGTACTCCATCATTAGCGTTGCCGCTGCCCTGACCTTGGTGGGTTTGTCGGCCTGGCTCGTCATCCAGGGGCAAGAAATCGTGCGCTACGCCAAAGAACACATCAAAATAATGGTAGAACTGCGCACAGAAACTCCAGAAGCCGAGCGTGCCAAGCTGAAAGCTGCCATCGTCGGCATGCGCGAGGTCATACCTGGCAGCCTGACCTATATTCCCAAAGAGACCGGCATGAAGATACTGGAAGAAGCCTTCGACTCCGGCAGCCCCGCCCCACAAGCCGTCAATCCGCTCTTTGATGTGCTCACCTTTCGCGTCAAATCCCGCTACCTGACCCCGGACCACCTGGCACTGATCAAAAAGAAATTGCAAACCCACATCTACGTGGCAGGCGTGGACTACGACCCCAATCTCATCGGCCGCATCGAGCACAATGTGCGGCGCATCAGCTATTTTGCCATCGGGGGCGGAGTGATGATGCTCTTCATCGCGCTGGTGTTGATATACTATACCATCCAACTGGTGATTTATGGGGACCGGGACCTGATTTACACCAAAGAAATGGTGGGGGCTTCCTGGGCTTTTATTCGCCGGCCCTACGTCTGGCGTGCCGTCCTCAACGGCCTGTGGAGCGGTGTGGTGGCCATGATTTTGGTAGGGACAATCTGGTTTGCCTTACACAAAAACCTGCCGGAAAACATTCCTATCGGTAATTTCCGTACCTTTGTAGGCATTCTGGCCGGATTGCCCGTGCTCGGTGTGCTCATCTCGGCACCGGCAACTTATCTGGCTGTCAACTACTATCTGCGGCATACCACCAATTAATGTATCCGTCATGGCAAAAGGCAAGAAAAAGATAAAGATCAACCAACCCCAACGGCGACCTGCATCGCAAGAAAAACCGGCCCCAAGACCCAAACCGACCAAGGGAAGGCCTACCGCCAAACCCACGCCCAAATCCAACCGCCCCCGACCCAATGTCGCCAGGCCGGGCGAAAAAAAATCAAAAAACAACATCTACGCCTACCACACGGATTTCCTGTTTGAGCGGAACAACTTCATCTACATGCTGGCCGGTGCCGGTCTGCTGATCCTGGGCCTGCTGTTGATGAGCGGTGGCAAGATGCCGTCCCCGGACGTCTGGGACGACAGTCTGATCTACAGTTTCCGCCGCATCACCCTGGCCCCGGCCGTGATGCTGGTAGGCTTGGGCCTGCTCATCGCCGCTATCTTTAAGCGCTAACTCAGGTCAAACCACAATACTATGTCAGAACAAGTGCAGGCCCTGATACTGGGTATCATTCAGGGATTGACGGAGTTTTTGCCCGTGAGCAGCAGCGGACACCTGGAGCTGGCCAAGGTCATACTGGGCGATACACACACCGGCGAGGCGAGTTTGCTCATGACCGTCGTGCTGCACTTCGCCACGGCAATGAGCACGGTAGTCGTCTTTAGAAAGGAGATTGCCGCGCTGACGCGCGGCTTGGTACGCTTCCGGTGGAACAAAGAGACACGTTTCGTGGCATACATTCTACTGTCCATGATACCGGCCTCCTTCGTGGGCGTCTTCTATAAAGACGCGATCGAGTCGCTTTTCAGCGGCAATCTACTGCTCGTCGGCAGCGCGCTCATCGTGACGGGCCTGCTTCTCTTCCTGGCGGACCGCGCCAAACATACGGATAAGTCCGTCGGCTGGCTGTCCGCGCTGGTCATCGGCATCGCCCAGGCCATCGCCATCACACCGGGCATCTCCCGGTCCGGGGCCACCATTTCCACCAGCGTACTGCTCGGCATAGACCGGGAGCGGGCCGCGCGCTTCTCCTTTCTCATGGTGGTGCCGCTTATCTTTGGCGCCATCGCCAAAGATATCAAAGACGGCGCCTTCACCGACACACAAGTCTCTGTCCCCGCGTTGGTGATCGGGTTTGCGTCGGCCTTTTTGGTCGGCATCTGGGCTTGCAAATGGATGATCGCATTGGTCAAGCAAAGTAAGCTATCCTACTTCGCCGTGTATTGTCTGCTGGTGGGTGCCATTGCCCTGGTGTATCAATTCACACACACCAATGTCCAACTCGCCCATTAAACCGGTACCGCCGGGTACGCCCCTCAGCCGCCAGATCCTGTTGGATGGCGTCACGGTCTTGGTGGACAAGCCCGCCACCTGGACCTCGTTTGACGTGGTCAACAAGATCCGCGCCACCATTCGCCACCGCTACCAAATCCGGAAAATCAAAGTAGGACACGCCGGCACACTGGACCCCCTGGCCACGGGCTTGCTCATCGTCTGTATCGGCAAACATACCAAACGGATACAGGAACTGATGGGACTGGATAAGACTTATGAAGGGCGCTTTATGCTGGGCGCCACAACGCCGTCCTATGACAGTGAGACCGAACCCGATGCCCGCTATCCCATCGAGCATATAGACCAGGAACTACTCGACCAAACCGTGGCGCAATTTCGCGGTCGCATCTCCCAAAAGCCCCCACTCTATTCCGCCATCAAACAAGACGGCAAGCGCCTGTACCGGCACGCCCGCGAAGGCCGCAAAGTGGAAATCAAGCCCCGTGAAGTGGTCATTCACGACTTCCGCCTGACAAACATCAACCTACCCGAAATAGACTTTGTGGTGCGCTGCTCCAAGGGCACTTACATCCGATCCCTGGCGCATGATTTTGGCAAGGCCTTACATTCCGGCGCCTATCTGGCAGCACTAAAACGTACCGCCATCGGTCCCTACCGGCTCGAGCAAGCCTGGCAACTACCGGACCTGGTCGCCACTATGCGGGTTGAACGCTGACGCGTTGAATTTGCTGCGCGTTGAAGGGGGCTTCACGACGCCCCCGGATGGGGCAAATATTCACCAAAAGGATACCGGATGATGTGGTATCGAACTGCTTATGTCCAAGGCCCCCGGACTGCGAGCAAGCAAAAGCAGAAAACTTCAACGCGCCGTAAGGCGCAATCTCAACGCGCCGCAAGGCGAAATTTCAACGCGCCGTAAGGCGAAATTTCAACGCGCCGTAAGGCGAAATTCCAACGCGCCGCAAGGCGCAATCTCAACGCGCCGTAAGGCGAAATTCCAACGCGCCGCAAGGCGCAATCTCAACGCACCGCAAGGCGAAATCTCAACGCGCCGCAAGGCGCAATCTCAACGCGCCGCAAGGCGAAACTTCAACGCGCCGCAAGGCGAAATCTCAACGCGCCGTAAGGCGAAACTTCAACGCGCCGCAAGGCGAAATCTCAACGCGCCGCAAGGCGAAATTTCAACGCGCCGTAAGGCGAAATTTCAACGCGCCGTAAGGCGAAACTTCAACGCGCCGCAAGGCGAAACTTCAACGCGCCGTAAGGCGAAACTTCAACGCGCCGCAAGGCGCAACTTCAACGCGCCG
>JALVEF010000127.1 GCA_027031185.1 Saprospiraceae bacterium | reverse complement strand
TACATGAGAAAATTTTGGCAAAGGTAGGTGCAAAAAGGGCATTTTAGCGCAAAAACAGCGGGTACCTAAACAGTTACGCTTTACTATGATTTCCAAGGCTGGCTGGAGTGGAGCCCGAATATCTGGTTAGGTGTCTCCGTTGAAAATCAAGATGTCCTCCACCGGATTGATTCGCTCCGCCAGACCAAGGCAAATATTAAATTCTTGTCTTGTGAACCCCTGCTTGGTCCATTGCCAAAACTGGATTTGAAAGGGATCGATTGGGTAATTGTCGGCGGTGAAAGTGGTTACCACCCCAGACCAATGTCCCCGGAATGGGTAACGGATATTAGAGACCAATGTCTTGCTGCGGGTGTGCCTTTTTTCTTCAAACAGTGGGGTGGTGCGAATAAAAAGAAAGCAGGCCGCGTACTCGATGGCCGCACTTGGAATGAAATGCCCAAAATGGAAATGGCCGATACCTTGAAATAAGGGACAATAAAACCGATTCATTTTGGGCCTTTATACTTTCAGAACGTATCCACATTGCCTTACGCACAAAAAATCCGCGCCGGCCCGCGCTTGTAAATCCGCGTTCCATTTATTAGCGTGTGGATAAAACGGATACTTCCCAAACAGGTACAATTTTCGTTCGTTAATCGGTGTTTGATATTGTCATTAGGCCCTACCTTCGCATCCCATTGAGAGAACAACTTCCGGCCATGCCTTTACTCTTAAAACAACGCTTGCCCGGAGAAGGCCTGTTCGGCCTGTGGCAAATCCTCGAATCCGAAGATGAATTGCTCGGAGACCTGGACCTGACCGTAGAAGAAAAAGCCCGGTTTGATACGCTAAATGGCCGGAAGCGTACGGAATGGCTCGCCGCACGCAAACTGTTGCACATCCTGTCTGAACGCAAATTGCGCGGCAGCGTCATCAAAGACGAATATGGCAAGCCCTTCCTGGCCGGCTCCTCCTGGGATATATCCATCAGCCACTCCCATGGTCTGGCAGCGGTAGCCGCCGCCCCCACACCCATCGGCATTGATGTGCAAAAACTCACGCCCAATATCACACGCATCGCCGAAAGATACCTGTCGCCAGGAGAAATGGCCGCCATCCGCTATCGCCATCGCCTGGACTATCTCCATATTTACTGGTGTGCCAAAGAAGCCATGTACAAAGCCTATGGCAAAAAGGGACTCAGCTTTCGATTACACTTGCAAGTGCATCCTTTCACTTTTAACCCCCGGGGCGGGCATGCGGAAGGCAGGTTGGAGAAAGAAACACATAGCATGGCGTTTGACTTGTATTATGTGACCATAGGATCCCATTATCTCGTGGTGGCCAGAAGCCGGAATCATACCTCCGGATAGCGAATGACTACCAGGCGAAGCCGCCGCCGCATTTGACTGGGAAAAATCGCCTCATTAGGCGCTATTTGTAAGCCGTCGCGAAGGCGGAGCAACAGGTCGCGATCTCCCGTATTGAAAAGACTTTGGCGCTTGGTGCGCCCCGATGTATGGAGCCGGAAGGCTTGCACGATTGTCCGCGGCCGGATATTGTCATTGTAAAGCAGTTGGACCGAAGACTTATTTTGCCATAGAAAATACGAGGAGTATATCCCCTCGTCATTTTGTGAGTTTTGATTTTTATAGAGGATCGCATGCCAGTCCGGCGCCCCGTTTGGATTGACCGAGAGCGCAAAAACGTCCTGGTAGTAATAGTCCGTTGCCATCCGGCCCGGACTCGTCCGCCGGTAACGTCCGGGTACTTCGATTGTCGAGCGATGGAAAACGACGATTTCCTCGGCCAGCATCAGCAACCCGCCGTCACTGCGCGGAATGACATCTCTGATCTGCATATCCTTGACCCCACGGAGGCTTTTGCGCCCTGTCTTGCCCGACAGCGATGCCAGCAGTCGCTTGCTAAACCCGATGCGCCGTAGGGATACCAGATTCTTGTCCTGGTGTGTCTGGTAATCCAGCGAAAACGTAAAGACCCCGTTCGCGCGGTTGATATTGCCCTCCGCATATAAGCCACAGCCAATGATCCGGTGGTGCAGCGGATCTAACACAAAGTGATAATCCACCGCCAAAAAATCCCCGGCCGGAACCGTCAGCTTGCGTTCTTTTCCTCCTTGCAATACATGCAGCACATAGCGATGATTGCGTTGACGGGATTTATAATTGTACAGCTCATATCCCAAAACAATCGTCCCGTCATCCCCCACCAACGGCTGAAACAAGTAGTCGTCAGGCAGCGCCTTGTCCAAATGAAACTCATGCTCCCCGGACACCCGCATCGAGTCCAGGTCAAACAAAATCGTGGCCACTTGCCGCCGGGACACATTGTAAATCAACAACTTGCGTTTGTGCAGACTGTACTGTACCAGCGGAAATGGCGTATTAAATCGCACCCCATAATCCTTGACCACCAGCGAATCCGTCAGCTCCCCCGATGCATTGTAGCGGTGTATTTTTAAAAAGGTGTTCGCCTTGCGGCGAAACTGGTATAGGACATAGTACCCATCTTGCCTGCCGAAAGCATCCACAATCTCTGTCCGCCGCCCGTCCAGGTGCAGCTTTTTGGTCCAGGTCTTTTCCAGTTCGTTGTTAAAAGCATGGACGATATAGTCCGTTTCCTTGTCCCGCAGCAGCAGATACTGGTCATTGAGCTTGCCCAATAGATAAAACGCATAGTCGTCTTTGATGGAAATCTTGTCCGAGACCAACACCTCCTGTCCCTGGGCGGAGACCATCCACCCCGTAAAGGCGAGTACCCAAATCCATATTTGGCCGGTGCGATTCATAGCCATACTTGCTTCGAGCCAATTTCCAAACCGTAAATGTAAGGATTAATGCCCAACCCCCGTGTGTTTTGCCGGCGCCCGCCGGCAAAACACACGAATCCCCCGGTAAATTTTCCGGATTTGGATATGTTATTTTGTGTATTACCGGGATTCCGCACGCTCACAAAGCACAGTTCTTATTCTCCAATCCAGTCCCATTAGAGCGGGCCGATAGTATTTCAGTGGACATTTGGCCGATATAATTCGTTTGACAGATAAAAGTGCATTTTAGCGCAAAAACAGCAGGCCTCTTAACTGTTACAAAAAAATAGTACCATGAAAAAATTTTCTACGCTACTGGTTATTGGCTTTTTCGCCGTTGTAGGCAATGCGCAAACGCATTTTGGCGCACTTGGCACGACTTGGAAGCATTGTTATGCTCCTATTTGGGAGCTTCCACCCACTTTAATGGATTTAACAGTCCGGTCCGATTCCGCATACGTATTGTCCGGGATGCAATGTAATAGATTGACCATTATAGATAATCCGATGCCGACCGCATCTTCGATTGACGTTTGCACGACCGGAGACAAAGTTTATTATTTGGAGCAAGACTCACTGTTTCTTTTGTACGATTTTTCACTTGGCAAAGGCGATAGCTCTCAAGTTCGATATCCCATCAAATTTGATACGCTTTTTACAGCCTGGTTCCCGAATGCGTCTATTTATACAACCGTTACCATTGATTCGGTGAGCTATGATACCATCAATGGCTATGCCTTGAAAAAACAATACATCACCACGGAGGGAAATCCCTTCATAAAATTTGGCAACTATGCCCTTGAACGAGTAGGATACCAATATTGGATCTTGCCGTTTTTCTCACCCGATTATGCCGAAGTGAATATGATTGCCCCGCTGCGTTTCTTTGACGACGGCCAGGTCTCCATTGGGAGTGATTCTGTGGGGTGTGTTTATTTGGATGTCGATGAAATTTATCCGGATAACGTAGTCTCCATCTTCCCGAACCCGGCAAATCACAAAATTACTATCCGCTCCGAAAATGAATTTATCCGATCCATTGAAATCATATCTTCCCGGGGCGTACCCGTCCGCAGGATAAAAGCCAACAACAGAACCAATTTGAGCCTGTTTTTGTCGGGTATTGATAAAGGTCTGTATTTCATCGCTGTACAGACATCTAAAAAAGTTTATTGGAAAGCCTTGATATTACAGTAGAGCTTCCTTAAAAGGTGCGCAACTGCTTGGTTGCTCCTGTTTTTAGGGATAAAATAGGAATTTTCGTGGAAGTCGAAGGCTTTGTTGCATGAATAGGCAAAAAATTGCATTGCATTGCATTGCCATCGGCTTTAGCCGACTTTGCCGTTGGCTTCAGCCAACGGACAAAAGTGCCAAAAAACAAGCGGGGCTTTAGCCCCTGTCAGCCGGCAAAATTTCCAGGCAAAGGCTCGGTGGGGCTCATTCCTGAATGGTAACTGTTTAGGTGCTCCTGTTTTTAGGGATAAAATAGGCATTTTTGTGCCTACCGAAGCTAAAATTTTCGATGTGTAGCAGCGCTACATGAGAAAATTTAGTAACTGT
>JALVEF010000126.1 GCA_027031185.1 Saprospiraceae bacterium | reverse complement strand
ATATTCCATCCGTCGCATCCGGCAGGCCAACTGGAATGCCGAGTGGGAGTCCCGTTTTCATCCCGTTGCCGTCTCCGATTTCTGTCGCGTCCGTGCTGCGTTTCATGAACCGGCATCCGGTTTTGCACACGAGGTCATCATCAATCCCCGCATGGCCTTTGGCACCGGCCACCACGAGACCACCCATCTGATGATACAGGCCATGGACTATCTGCCCGTCACGGGCAGACTCTGGGACTTCGGCACCGGTACGGGCATCCTGGCCATCCTGGCCCGCAAAATGGGCGCCCCGCCAGGCATTATCGCCAATGATATTGACCCCCAGGCCATCGCCAATGCCCGCGATAATGCCGCTGCCAATGACACAAACGGCATCCAATGGCGCGTAGGTGGTATGGAAATTGTACCTGAAAAGGGATTCCATCTGATATTAGCCAATATCAACCGAAACGTAATTTTGTCACATATCGAACCGTTATTTGACAAGCTCATTCCGGGCGGGCGGGTACTCTTCTCCGGCATCTTGCAACAGGACTACCCCCTGGTGCGCGACAAATGTCTGCAGACCGGTTTGCGCGAAGTCCTCTATCTGGAACTAAACCATTGGGTATGCACGTGCTTTCAACGACGCGAAAATTGACCGCTTGGATCACCCTTATTCTTTTGAGTGTCTGTGCGCGGGCCGGCGCACAGACACAGGCTTTTCCCTCCGACAAGGCCGCTTTTGTCAAGGCCTACGGCGACTTCCTGGCCGCCAACAAGAGCAAGGAGACCCTGGCCCTGCGCGATGACTTCCAACAGGCATTCTCTGCCTTCTCTCCCGAAGAGCAAGACACCGTCATCGCTTTCGCCAATACGCTCAAAGCCCGCCGTTACCGTGCCGTACCCGACTTCGTCAATTATACCCGCTTGCTGATGGCACTGAAGCAGAGCCAAGGCAACCAAAACGCCATCTTGCAGTGGCATGAAACCGCCAAACGCATCCTGCACGAAGATGACAAGCCCGACAGAACACTCAAAAGTTTCATCAAATTTCTCGCCCCCTTTCTCGCCGACAAGGCCTTCAAAGACAAGCGCCGCGGCGGTGTCATCTGGTACTACGTCGGCCAGGGATACCAATTCCAATACAAGGACAAAGCGCTCACTGTTTCTCTCCAAAACATTGACTTACTGGCTATTCGCCACAAAGACTCTCTGCACATCGAGCACACATCCGGCAGTTACTATGTCAAGACCAACGACTGGCGCGGCACCGGCGGCAAGGTCTATTGGACCAAGGCCGGCCTGGAAAAAGACGTCGTCGCCACACTGGCCGGTTATCGCATTGACTGCGCCAAAGGACTCTACGAAGCCGACTCCGTTGTCCTGGTCTATCCCTTTTTGAAGCAGACCCATCTGGTCGGCAAACTCACCGACAAAGTCGCCAGAACATCACCCAAAACCGCCTATCCCAAATTTGTATCCTACGACAACAATATCCGCATTACCAGTGTCGGCCCCGGCGTCAGCCTGACCGGTGGCGTCAAAATCGCCGGAAACAAAATCTATATCGCATCTCCCAAAGGGCGAAATGCCACCCTGGTCTATGACCGAATCCAAAACAACAAACGCGTCTTCCGGAGCCGCGCCAAGTCCTATACCATCCGTCGTGCCGAAGACCGCATCACCGCCAAACAAGCCGAAATCGCCATCTATTTCGGACAAGACTCCATCTACCACCCGTCCGTCACCCTGGACTTCGCCATCAAGGACAATATCCTGCGCCTCAGCCGGGCCAATCGCGGCAGCGACCGCAACCCGTTCTTCAATTCTTATTACCAGGTCAACATCAGCGTGGACAAAATCTCCTACGACATCAATCAGGACAAAATCATCGTCGGAGACAAAAAACTATCCATTGATAAGGTCAACAATGAAGTCGGTTTCGAGTCGGTCAGCTTCTATGACGAGGCCACCTACATCCGCTATCAGGGTGTAGCCGAAACCAACCCCATCGCCACCCTCCTGCGCATGGCCACCGAAACCGGCGAGCGCGAATTTGACGAGACCGAAGTCGCCCACCGCATCAATCCGCGTGTCCACAAAGAGAGCAACAAACGCCTCCTCTACCAACTGGCATCCGACGGCTTCATCTTCTATGACAGCGACAACGAAAAAGTCATCCTGCGCGACAAGCTTTTCCACTACGGCCGTGCCAGCACCGGCAATGCGGACTACGATCCCATCAACGTCGTCTCCAAATCCAAAGACGCCAACGCCGTCTTTGACATCAAAAAGGGAGAGACCGACATCAACGACGTCAAGTCGCTCGAGATCAGCCGCAAACAGCACGTCGCCATCCTGCCGGCCAACAAAAAACTCAAAATGCTCAAAAACCGGGATATGGAGTTCGATGGTGTACTCTATGCCGGCATGGCCGTCTTTACCGGCAAGAATATGCACTTTAACTACGACCGTTTCAACGTCCAGATGGACTCCGTCAAATACCTCGACTTCTATGTCCCCACCGGCAAAATCCTGAAAAACAAACGCAAGGAAGCCATCAGCATTGACTCCCGCATTGAGTATCTTACCGGCTACCTGCTCGTGGATGCCCCCCAAAACAAATCCGGCCGCAAGGACATAAAAATTTTCCCGTCCTTTGCCTCCAAAGATTTCTCCTATGTCTATTATGACCGCAAGGACATCATCGGCGGTGCCTACAAACGCGACTCTTTTTACTTCAAACTGAACCCCTTCACTTTCAACAGCCTCGATGACTACGCCAGGGAAGATTTGAAATTCAAAGGCGAAATGGTCTCTGCCGGCATTGTGCCTCCTTTCAAGGAGACGATCTTGCTCCGCGATGACCTGTCCTACGGCTTTGTCCACCAAACGCCTGCCGATGGCTATCCCCTCTATGAAAACCGCGGCCTGTACAAGGGCGAATTGGATCTCTCCAACAAAAACGGCTTCCGCGGCAAGGGCGAAATAAACTACCTCACCGCATCGGTCCAGTCCGAAGACATCCTGTTCAAGCCCAAGGAAATGACCTGTACCGCCAAACGCTTTGAAATGACCGAAGACCGCGCGGCCAAGGTGCCGGTTCCCCAAGTCACCGGCGACACCGTCAAAGTCCACTGGAAACCCTATGCCGACAGCATGTACGTCCGCACAAAAGAAAAACCATTTGATGTCTTCAAATCCCCCGGCTATACCTTCGACGGCACACTCGTTTTGACGCCGAGCGGCGTCAAAGGAAAGGGCCTGTTTGACTGGGAAGGTGGTGAGCTGCGCTCCCAACTCATGGAATTTGCGCCCTTCGCCGTCCACGCCGATACCGCCGACCTGCGCATTAAGGCCATCGGCGAAGCCGGTATCGCGCTCAACACAAAAAACCTCAACAGCACGCTCAATTTCGATGAAATGATGGGCCATTTCATCGCCAACAACGACAGCGTCCTGACCATCTTGCCCCAAAACCAATACGCCACCACTATGAACCGCTTCGACTGGGACATGAAAAAGGCGATGATCTTCTTCAAAGCCAATCCCGGCGAAAAGGCCACCTTCACCTCCATCCGCAAAGACCAGGACTCGCTCACCTTCCGGGGCCAAACCGCCCAATACAATCTTAAAACCGCCGAATTGAATATCGGCGGCGTGGACTCCATCGTCTCTTGTGACGCCATCATCTATACTGCCGACGGCAAGGTGGACGTAGAGAAAAATGCCAAAATCCACACGCTCGAAAATGCTCGCATCGTTGCCAACCTGAAAAACCGCTACCATGAATTTACCCGCGTGACCGCGGATATTCAGGGCCGCAAAGCCTACAAGGCCAAAGGCTACTACGTCTATGACCTGCCCGGTCGCAAGCAGGAAATCCTCTTTGAAAACATCATCGGACAGCGCGTCGGCAAGGGCAAACATTCTGAAAAGGAAACCCTGACCACGGCCACCACCGAAATCAAAGATGCCGACCAATTTTACATTGACGACCTCACCCGGTTCAAGGGAACCATCTCCCTGCGCGCCAATGAAAAGAAACTCCACTTCGACGGCTTTGCCATGCTCGAAACCCCGCTCCTGCAAGACAACTGGTTCTCCATCAGCAGCAAGGGCGACAAGAAAAACCTGGTCATCTCCCTGGACAAACCCAAGAATCCCAATGGAGACCCCCTGGTCGTTGGCTTCTTCCTCTCCAAAGAAAACGCCGACCTCTATCCACGGATGATCCAGGTCCCCCGCCGGCGCAAAGACCGGCCCATCCTTGACTGCATGGGCCAATTCCGCTATAATAAAAACAACAAAAGCCTGATTTTCGGGGACTCCACCCGCGTCAACAACTACGGCGACCGTGGCAACAAACTGGTCTATTTCACCCAATCCAATGCGGTC
>JALVEF010000125.1 GCA_027031185.1 Saprospiraceae bacterium | reverse complement strand
AGCCCTGAAAGACAGCAAGGCCTAACGAAAACCCACACGATGCACTTCTTCCAAATCTTGACGCTGCTCATTGTAATCTCCGCCCTGTTCGGCTTTATCAATGAGCGCTTTTTCAAGCTGCCGGACACCATCGGGCTCATGCTGATTACCATCATCTTCACCTTGGGCATCGTATTTTTCGGCAGGTATTTTCCGGAACTCACACACTTTGCCAGGACACTGGTCTCCAATATAGATTTCAAGACCGTCCTGCTGGATATGATGCTGAGCTTTTTGCTATTTGCCGGTGCCATGCATACCAGTTTTGATCAACTCAAAGTGCAGCGTTACCCGATTTTGGTTTTTGCCACCTTTGGCGTACTGGCATCCACGTTTCTGGTGGGTGCCGCCATCTACTATCTGGTGCCTTTGCTCGGCTTTCATCCCCGCTTCATTGAGTGTCTGCTGTTTGGTGCCCTCATCTCCCCTACCGACCCCATCGCCGTGCTGGGAATATTGAAGAAGGCCGGTGCTCCCCGTATCCTGGAAACCAAAATAGTCGGTGAATCGCTGTTCAATGACGGCATCGGCGTCGTCGTTTTTCTGACCATTTACGCCATGGCATACCAAACGAATGGAGAACCTGTGTCAGCCGGGCAGGTAGGCCATTTGCTACTGTCCGAGGTCGGCGGCGGCATCTTGCTCGGGCTGGTACTCGGCTTTATCGCCTATCTCATGCTCAAAGCAATCGACAACTACCAGGTCGAGGTAATGATCACCCTGGCTCTGGTCATGGGAGGCTATCTGCTGGCATCTGCCTGGCACCTGTCCGGCCCCTTGGCCATGGTCGTGGCCGGATTGATCGTCGGTCATGATACCGTACGGGCCACTACCATGTCTGAGATCACCGAGTTGTACGTGGACAAGTTTTGGGAGATGATGGACGTATTCCTCAATGCCATCCTGTTTGTCCTGATCGGTCTGGAGATGATCGTGATGGTATGGGAGCCCCAATATGTGGTACTCGGCTTGTTGGCTGTCGTCATTGTGTTGCTCGCGCGTTATGTATCACTCGTTATTCCCATCGCCTTTTTCCGCAAGCGGCTCAACTTCGTGCCCTTTACCGGTCTCATAATGACCTGGGGCGGTTTGCGCGGCGGCATCTCCATCGCGCTGGCCCTGTCCTTACCGCTGGCTTCGCCGTACCGGGATTTGTTTGTGACCATCACCTATGTCA
Source organism: Saprospiraceae bacterium (assembly GCA_027031185.1). Lineage (GTDB taxonomy): Bacteria > Bacteroidota > Bacteroidia > Chitinophagales > Saprospiraceae > HyVt-613. Next base: position 3,165 of record JALVEF010000125.1, on the reverse strand, counting down.
TCGTTATCTTCTCCATTTTGGTGCAAGGGCTCACCGTCAAGTCCGTGGTGATGCGCCTGCAAAGCCGCATCACGGAAGAAGAATGGCAAGAAGCCGAGACTGCGGCGTAGCCGTGCTCCGGCGGGCGCCGGAGCACGGCTACGCCGCCTTACTACCGCCCGCGCCCGCAGGCGGTAGTAAGGCGGCAACACCCAGAGAACTGGTGCGGCCATACAAAACAAAGAAGCACACCATGCGTTGAAAAGGCCTGCACAACGCCGCTTCGCATACCAACGACTGATGGAACTTTTTGAAAAATACAATCTGCGCGAACTCAATCTGGAGCTGCTGGCCCGCCAGGTGGTCGAAGGATTCATCATCGGCCTGCACCGCAGCCCGTTTCACGGTTTTTCCGTCGAATTTGCCGAGCACCGGCTCTACAATCAGGGCGAATCCACCAAAAACATCGACTGGAAGGTCTATGCCCGCACCAACAAGCTGTTTAGCAAAAAATACGAGGAAGAGACCAATCTCCGCTGCCAAATCGTCCTTGACGACTCATCTTCCATGCGTTTGCGGGCGGACAAAGACGACCGTTTGAGCAAGCTGGAATTTTCCGCCCTGGCAGCCGCATCACTGATGCACTTGCTGCAAAAACAGCGCGATGCCTTCGGGCTCACCGTCTTCGGAGAAGAAATCGAAACGCATACCAAGGCCAAATCCAGCAACCAGCACCTGAAGCTGCTCACCATGTACCTGCAGAAGATGCTCCGTGATACGCGTGCACGCCGGCAGACAAACGCCGCACAGGCCCTGCACAAAATTGCGGATACCATTCACAAACGCTCATTGGTCATCATTTTCAGTGATATGTTTGATGACCCGTCCCGGCAGGCGGATTTGTTTTCCGCCTTACAACATCTGAAGTATGCCAAGCACGAGGTGATCCTCTTCCATGTGGTCAATAAAGCCAAAGAGTTGGACTTTAACTATGAAAACCGCCCTTACGAGTTTGAAGATCTTGAGACCGGTGAGCGCATCAAGCTCCAGCCCAACCAAATCAAAGAGTCCTACATCCGGCAAGTGTCCGCCTATACCGAAGAGCTAAAACTCAAATGCCTGCAATACAAAATTGACTTTGTGGAAGCAGACATCAACCGGGGTTTTAAGGATGTGTTGCAGGCCTATTTGATCAAGCGCAAAAAGATGACCTAAGCGCCGTATCTTTGCCCGCGCAATTGCTGCCTACCATGGAAATTTTCAAGGACTTTACCTTTGATTCCGCGCATTTTCTCCCCCATGTGCCCAAAGGCCACAAATGCTTCCGCATGCATGGCCACACCTATCGCCTGCGCGTCGTGGTTCGGGGGGCGGTGGACGAAAAACTGGGCTGGGTCATGGACTTTGCGGATATCAAAGCAGCGGTTAAGCCCATTATTGCACAATTGGACCACCGGGTACTCAACGACATCGAAGGCCTGGAAAATCCCACGGCCGAAGTCATCTCCAAATGGATTTGGACCCGGCTCCGGGCTCACTTGCCCGGCCTGGCACGCATTGAATTGTACGAAACGCCCACATCCGGCTGCATCTTTACCGGCGCACAATAGCTCAAGGTGGTAATCAGACAAAACGCTTCATTAAAACGCTACAATAGCTTCAAAATCAAGGCACGTACTGCCTATCTCGCTCGCTTTCAGAGCGAGATAGCTTTGAAAAGATTGCTCCGGCAAACACCCGCGCCCCATCTCATCATCGGTGGCGGTTCCAACATCCTCTTTACCAATGACTTCCCGGGTACCGTCCTGCGCAACGACATTCGCGGCCGCCGCATCATCCACGCCACCGGGGATATGGTGCACGTCCGGGTCGGCGCCGGCGAGCGCTGGCACCGTTTTGTGCTGTGGGCCGTGGAAAACAACCTCGGCGGCATTGAAAATCTCGCCCTCATCCCCGGCACGGTCGGAGCGGCCCCGATCCAAAACATCGGTGCCTACGGTGTGGAACTCAAAGACGTCTTTGTCCGCGCGCGCACGATAGTGCGCGCAAACTTTCATTTCAGGGGGCGCCGCTACCATTTGGGAGACATATTAACCGTTGAAAAGGATGACGCCCGGTTCGGTTATCGCGACAGTATTTTCAAGCGTGAGCTCAAGGACAAGGTCGTCATCTCCCGCGTCACCGTCCAGCTCACCCGCCGCAATCACCAAATCCGGACCGAATATGGAGCTATTCGCACCAAGCTGCAGGCGATGGGTGTGAGCCGGCCCACCATACAAGACATCAGCCGGGCCGTCATCCAAATTCGCAGCGAAAAACTGCCGGATCCCAAAGTCATCGGCAATGCGGGCTCTTTCTTCAAGAATCCGGTAGTCTCCGGCAAGACCTACCGGCGCATCAAGGCCCAATATCCCGGAGTTCCCGCTTATCCACTCGAAGGCGGCCAGGTCAAAATACCCGCCGGCTGGCTTATTGACCGGGCCGGCTGGAAAGGTTTCCGCGATGGGGATGCCGGTTGTTATCCCCGGCAGGCGCTGGTGCTGGTCAATTACGGACAGGCCCGGGGACAGGACATCCTCCGGCTGGCACGTCGCATCCAAAAAGATGTCGCCGACAAATTCGGCATCCGTCTATCGCCCGAAGTGAATATTTTGTAGGGATGAGCGGGGCAGTTAAAAATTAAAAATGAAAAATGAAAAATGAAAAGTTTTACGGTGAGCCTGCCGAACCGAGTTCAACGCTGACGCGTTGATTGGGCCCATAAGTGTTTGTGTCTGCCCATTCGGCTACCCTGATATCGTAGAGTGGTCTTGTCTTTGTCTTGCTCTGCTCTGCCCTGCCCTGCCCTGCCCTGCCTTGCCTTGCTTTGCTTTGCCGTCAGCTTTAGCTGACGGTCAAAAAGCAATATAATAACCGGGACTTTAGTCCCGAAGATGAGCCGGAACCAGGGGCTAAAGCACCTAATTATTTTCTGCTTCTTTACCCGGCGGCTGAAGCCGCCGGCAAAGATGAGCCTTGCTTGCCTTGCCCTGCTTTGCTCTGTCTTGCTCTGCCCTGCCCTGCCTTGCTTTGCTTTGCCGCCAGCTTTAGCTGACGGTCAAAAAAGCAATATAATAACCGGGACTTTAGTCCCGAAGATGAGCCGGAACCAGGGGCTAAAGCACCTAATTATTTTCTGCTTCTCTA
>JALVEF010000124.1 GCA_027031185.1 Saprospiraceae bacterium | reverse complement strand
TGTAGCACCGCTACATGAGAAAATTTTACCAAAGGCAGACGCAAAAAGGGCATTTTAGCACAAAAACAAGGAGTGCTCAAACAGTTACAAACCAAAGACAGGCGCGAAAAGACCATTTTTGCACAAAAACAGCGGGTACCTAAACAGTTACTTATACGTTTTAGCACCAAAGCCCGCTATAAATGCCCAAACTTCATACTTTTGCCGCGAAAAGGCGAAACAGGACAAATATAGCCGTGAGCGGTATTTAGGAGTCCCCCGGCCTCCTAAATACCGCTCCGCCGGCAAGAAGACGCTGTGGCCCTTGGCCATCACACCGGATTACCAAACGACCAAACCGCAAACATCCCGTACAGCTACAAAACCAATTATATGCGGACTATCTTCATATATCTTTGCCTGCTATTGCCCATAAGTCTGACGGCCCAAACAGCTGACACAACGGCCGCGCGAATGGAAATGATGGTCGTCAATGGTGACACCATATACTTTGCCCCTCCATTGGCCGACGTCATCGTGACCGCCCCCCGCAAAAAGATGACTCCCATGGAACGAGCCATCTATCACCGCTATCGCCGCTACGCTGCCAAGGTTTATCCCTATGCCGTCGAAGCCGTCAAACTGTATCGCCAAATGGAAGAAGCCACCCGCGGCAGGTCCAAACGGTACAGACGCCGTTACATCCGGAAGGCCAAACGAGAATACAAGCCCAAGTACAAGGACGAACTCAAGAATCTCACCCGCACCCAGGGCTATATTCTCACCAAAATGATTGAAAAAGAACTCGGCAAACCCATGTACGAAGTCATCAAAGAAACCCGTGGCACACTATCTGCCATGTACTGGAACACCGCCGGCCGCGCCTACGGCTATCACCTCCGCAAACAATACAAACAAGGCGATGATCCCATCCTCGACATGGTGCTCCGCGAAATCGAAGTCAAATACCAGGACAAAAAACCGATGCCCAAAGACACACAATAAGCCGCTGCCGCCCACAACTATTGCTCCCCATGTATGCCTAAACTTGCCTTGCATTGCATTGCATTGCCGTTGGCTTTAGCCAACGGATAGAAAAAGCAAAAATCCAAGCAGGGCCTTAAGCGCAACAAAGCCAATCCAAGAGCATAGAAATGCCCTGCTGACCATTGATCAGGTTGAGGCATTGAGACCCGCCTTGTGGACAAGTCAATGCGGGAGCTTTGAATTTCCGCTTGTGCTTGGGACTTTTTAAGGAAGGCCTACTTACAACCAATGAAACCGGTACAAATTCAATAGTACGACCAAAAAAGCAATCATAAATACCGCTGACACCAACAGCGACGGATTCCGCCCGTAGCGCTTGACATACACACCCAGCACAGCCGCGCTATACGGTATTAGCAAATACAACAGAGACGGCTTGTTGTACAAATCTACAAACAGCAGACTCGCCCCCGCCGTAAGCAAAAAATTGTACACCACCCGCACAAATTGCTTGGCATGATATTGCTGCTTGATTGCCAACCGAGGCTGCAACAATACCGCCAATATCAAAATGAGCAAAAAAAACTGCAACACAATATACGTTTTCCGGTCCCATTTATGGACCAACATATACAGCGCATAAGACACATCCATACTCTTCCTCACAAACACATCCCAACTATCAAACAAAAAATATATCGCCCCCGCCAGAATAAACACATTGAGCCAGCCTATCAACAAAGCAGCTATCTCTCTGATCCGGAAAGCTCCAAACGAAAACAGCCCCAATATGGTAGGTATCAAAAACACATAATAGTACGGACTCATCAACCCCGCAAGCCCCATCAATAGCCCCGTCTCATATATTATCCCTTGCTTTTCCGCAGCCTTAGCCAGATCCATTAAGCGGTTGATCGCCAGGAGCACAAACACCGCGCCTCCCATCGCCGGAGAGAAAATATGAAATACTGGCAAAGCACTTGCCAGCACCAAAAATCCCGCCGCTACATAATAGTCCCGATGGGCCAGCACCCGCCGCTCAATGACAATCCGGTTGAGCAACAGTGCCGTCAACAAAACCCACAACATCCCCAACAATACCTGCCCCGTCCGCGTATGGCCCGTCAGCCATATCATCCAGTCATACAGCACTCCGCCCGTAGTGTCACCCGCAGTAAAGTCATAGAGCAGTCCGGGAATATGCAACACCACCAATAACAATCCCAGCAAGAGGGCGGCAAGTTGTCTCGTATTGTTGAATAAATGAAGCACTAACCCGGATTTATCGAAACTCTATCTCCGTATTCTCACCTATATTCAAACTGAGATGCTGACCTTTTACGACCGCATCACTGCCGATAATGGAGTTGCGCAAAACAATTTCGCGAAGGTCGGCAAAATTGCCCACAATGCTATTGTCCAATATGGACTTAACCACCTTGGAATGATCACCCACCGTCACATTGGGCCCGACAATGGAATTCTCGATCTCACACCCGGTACCCAGCGCTACGGGATGAATAATGATCGTGTTGGTCTCCTCCAAAAATTCTACCTTATTCGTCGAATACAACTTGGCCAGCAAGGTCGCATTGGTACCCAAGATCACATCTCGTTTTCCGCAATCATACCAATGCGTCACCGACACGGGACGAATACGTATTCCTTCACGGATCATCATCATCAACGCATCGGCCAGGTGATACTCCGACTGAGGGTCTATAGGTTTTCCCGTAAGCTTATTCAATGCACGGATCAGCGCCGGTACATCCGTGAGCTTATATATCCCCACAATGGCCAAATTTGACGTCGGCACCGCAGGCTTTTCTACTACATCCGCGATATAGCCGGACTCATCCAGCTTCACAATACCAAAATGGCCGGGCGTTGTTACCGTACTGACGCCTATCACTGACTCATCCGACCGCATCAACTCCCCGAAATCCATCTCCAATATCGTATCACCCAGTGATATAATCACCTCATCCGCATCCTCAAACGCCGGGACTGCCGTCCAAATCGCATGGCCCAGGCCCAGACGCTCCTTTTGCTCCACAAACGTCACCGGCAAATCGGGATAGTGCAGGCGCACAAACTGCTCTACTTTGTGCCCCAGGTGCCCGATCACAATGATAAACTCATCCGCCTCCGTCTCCAATAAGGAGTCAATGATGTAGGCAATGATCGGCTTGCCCGCAATCGGAATCAGCGACTTCGGTTGGGTAAATGTATGCGGTCGCAGCTTACTGCCCATACCCGCCACAGGTATGATTACCTTCGTTTTTTTCTTTGTCATACGTGCACCTGGTATTCATTCGGTTTCGAAAGGTAGTGCAAAATTCGCAAAATCCACATACCCGGCAAATACATCCACTCCTTCCCGACTATTTTTTTGTTGCCAAAAGGTACCGAACAAAGCTTCCTTGACAAATGGAATAGATGCAAATACTTGCCCTCAGCCGGAAGAGATCTGCGGGCCGCCAAATCGGTCCGGTTATCGGAAAACAAGTGGGCCGACAAAAAAAGACCGGTCTTCGGCTCCCGCCGAAGACCGGTCGCAAAACGACTGCCGGCAAGCCTATCCGCCCTCCAGGGCAGCCGCCCCACCGACAATTTCTGATATTTCGTTGGTGATAGCCTCCTGACGCGCTTTGTTGTAACTGATCCGCAAATCCCGGAGCAGCTCCTTGGCATTTTCGGTGGCTTGATCCATGGCCGTCATGCGCGCGCCATGCTCGGACGCATGCGTATCCAGTAAATATTTTTGGAACTGCGTCTTCAATATGTTGGGCACCAACGTCCCCAAAAGCCGCTCCTTATCCGGCATGAAGATGTAGTCCGCCTTGTACTTGGACGAATCATTACCCTCCAGCTTTCGCTTGGGTACCGGCAAAAAACGCCCCACTTTCGGATGCTGGACCGCTACATTCTTAAAGCTGCCGTACACCACATCTATCGCATCATACGTACCGGTATCAAAGGCTTCTAACAGCCATTGTCCGACCTGTGCCACATTGGCATAAGACAGATCATCAAACAATGCCACGTGATCAGCGATGATGCGCTCAGCCGGATAGCGCTTTTTGAAGTAGTCATATCCACGCTTGCCGATGCACATGAAATCCACCTGATCACCCAGCCCGGCATATTCCGTACGAACCAGATGCTCGGCCTTCTTGATGATATTGGAATTGAAGGCGCCGCACAGCCCGCGGTTGGACGTCACCACCACGACAAGCGCACGGTGTACCTCCCGCTTGTGACCATAGCTGACGGACAAGTCCCCATCAGTATTGGTCAAAATACTGGACAACATGGCATCCAACTTGTCCGAATACGGACGAAGCTTTAGGATTGCATCCTGCGCCCGGTTCAATTTGGCCGCTGACACCATTTTCATCGCTTTGGTGATCTGC
>JALVEF010000123.1 GCA_027031185.1 Saprospiraceae bacterium | reverse complement strand
TGCCCTTCAAAGCGGAATGATATTACACTCATTTTGCAACAAGCCTATGCGGAAGGACCAAAGCTTTAATCCGGCAAAGCAAGTAAGTGCGGGGCGGCAATCATAGCAGACATTTTGGTTTCATTTTGTCGGCTGAATTACGAGACATCGGCGCACGGGCGTGCGCCGATGGGACCGAGATCATTGGAATGCCGGGTGATGGGCCTACGCTTCTTTTTTCAAGGCAGCGATGGCATCGCGCAAGTGCCGGACACGCGCCAAACCGTCTTCGAGTTTTTTGCGCTCGCGGTTGACGACGGCCTCGGGGGCGTTGGCGACGAAGCGCTCGTTGGCCAGCTTTTTTTGCACCGATTGGACAAATCCTTCGGCGTATTTGAGTTCTTCTTCCAGCTTGGCCAGCTGAGCCGCTGTGTCCACAGCTTGCTCCAATGGGATGTAGAAAGGACTGGCGCCGGAAATAAAACGGACGTGACCTTTGTCCGGCTCTGCCGGCACCCTTTCAAAATCAGAAAGGACGGCCATTTTTTTGATGAGTGGCACCAGGCCTTCTTCGGCCATCAAGGCTTCGGTCTCGTCGGATTGCCCGGCCATGAGATGGAGCGGCTCGCGCATCTTGATGCCGTGCTTGTTGCGAATATCGCGCACCTTTCCGATGATGTCTTTGGCCAATTCGATGCGTCGCAGGAATGCTTCATCATAAGTGCCGCCCCCGGGCCAGCGGCTGACGGTGCAGTCATCACCATCGGCCCTGTCAGTGATGCGGTGCCATACTTCCTCGGTGATGAAGGGCATGAAGGGATGTAGGACGATCATCAACTCGCTGAAAAGTGCGGTGGCTTGCGCATGGGTGGTCGCGTCTATCGGCTCACCATACGGGGGCTTGATGATCTCCAAATACCAGGAGAAGAAGTCGGTCCAGATGAAGGAATAAAGCTTGACGAGTGCTTCCGACAGGCGGAATTGCCTGAAGTCCGCGTCAAGTTGGTTTAGAATCCGGTTGAATTGTTGGCGGAACCAGCGGTGGGCCAGGCGGTTGACATCCGGCTGTGGCGTGTCGGTGGTTTTCCAGGATTTGACGAGGCGGAGGCCGTTCCAGATTTTATTGCAGAAGTTGCGGCCTTGTTCGCATAGTTTGACGTCAAATAGCAGATCTCCGCCGGCGGGGGAGGCAGATAGGAGGCCATACCGGACGCCATCGGCCCCATATTGGTCAATGAGGGCCAGTGCGTCGGGGGAATTGCCCAGGGACTTACTCATTTTGCGGCGCTGCTTGTCGCGCACCATGCCGGTGAAATAGACGGTGTGGAATGGCTTTTGGTCGTACCACTCGTATCCGGCCATGATCATGCGCGCGACCCAAAGGAAGATGATGTCCCAGCCGGTGACGAGAACGCTGGTGGGGTAGTAGTAGTCAAAATCCCTGGAGCCGCCGAATCCGTCGAATACGCTGATGGGCCAAAGCCAGGAGGAGAACCAGGTGTCCAGGACGTCTTCATCTTGTTTTAAGTCGTCAAGTGTAAGAGCCGGGTTGCCGGTTTTTTCTTTGGCCTGAGCCAGTGCTTCTTCGGCGGTCATGGCGACGAAGACTTCATCACCGTAGTACCAGGCCGGGATGCGATGGCCCCACCAAAGCTGTCGTGAGATGCACCAGTCCTGGATGTTTTCGAGCCAGTGGCGGTAGATGTTTTTGTATCGCGGGGGTACAAACTTGACGTCGCCGGAGGTGACGGCATGGAGGGCCTTTTCGCCGAGATGTTTCATGTTTACGTACCACTGGAGGGACAGGCGGGGCTCAACGATGACGTCGGTGCGTTCGGAGCGTCCGATATTGGTGGTATAGTCTTCGAGTTTGACGAGGTGGCCGCTGTCGGCGAGCATTTTGATGATTTTCTTGCGGGCATCAAAGCGGTCTTCACCGACGAGGATTTGGCCTGCTTCGTTGATGTGGCCTGTTTCGTCAATGATGTTGACGACTTCGAGACCGTGCCGTTTGCCGATTTCGTAGTCTTCGGGCGCGTGGGCGGGTGTGATTTTGAGCGCGCCGGTACCGAATTCGATTTCGACGGCTTCGTCGGCAATGATGGGGATTTCCTTGTCAATGAGTGGAATGCGGACCTTGCGGCCGACGATGTCGCTGTAGCGCTCGTCGTTGGGATTGACGGCGACGGCGGTATCCGCCATAATGGTCTCGGGGCGTTGGGTGGCGATTGTAATGCCTCCCGGGCTGCCGTCGGCGAAGGGGTAAAGGATGTGAACGAGTTTGGATTGTTCTTCGCGATAGATGACTTCTTCGTTGGAGAGGACGGTTTTGGCCTTGGGATCCCAGTTGATCATGCGGTAGTCGCGGTAGAGGAGGCCTTTACGATACAGGTCCACAAAGGCTTTGATGACATGGCGGGAGCGGATTTCGTCCATGGTGAAGGCGGTGCGCTGCCAGTCGCAGGAAGCGCCGAGACGCCGGAGTTGGGTCAGGATGATGCCGCCGTATTTTTCTTTCCAGTTCATGGCATAAGCCATGAACTCTTCGCGTTTCAGGTCGGATTTGCGGAGTCCTTTTTCTTCGCGGAGCCACTTGACGACCTTGGCTTCGGTAGCGATGGATGCATGGTCGGTGCCGGGTACCCAGCAGGCGTTTTTGCCGTCCAGGCGGGCTTTGCGGATGAGGATGTCCTGGATGGTGTTGTTGAGCATGTGCCCCATGTGGAGGACGCCGGTGACGTTGGGCGGGGGGATGACAATGGTAAAAGGCTCCCGGTCATCGGGCTCGGAGTGGAAATAGTTTTTGTCGAGCCAGTGGGCATACCACTTGGCTTCGATTTCGGAGTGCGAGAAGTTGGGTTTCAATTCACTGGACATGGAGCAGCGCGTTTTGGACGGCAAAGATAATCTTTTACGTGGTAGTGAAGGCCGGGGTTGTGCTCCAGTTATTTGCGTGACAGGCGGATACGCTCCTCGCATTTTAGTGTACCGGATTTGAAATACGGGTCGGTCCAGCTGTCGTTGGGTTTCAGGAAGATGGGCACGATGCGGCGCCTGCTGTGTGGTTTGCGACGCTTTTGGCGCTCCCGGATGTTGTAGCGGAAGCGGTAGTGGTCGTACAGGCGCATCATCTCGCCGAAGTAGATATCCGCTACGGAGGTATCGCCTTTGATGACGATGAAGTTTTCATCGTTTTTGGAGGAGGCCGGGCGGCTGAAATTGTGGCTGCCAACGATGACAATCGGCTGGTCGGAAGCGAAGTCCACGAGAAGAGTTTTGAGGTGAATCAAGATATTGCCGCGCTGGCCTTTGGTGCTTTCTTTGAGAAAACCTTCGAGTCCTTTGTTGAGGATGGCGGGCACGGTGAAGGATCGGGATCGGTGGATGCCGGTGATGGATGAGCGTTTGTTTTGGAGTCCGTAGCGGATGACTTTCGTTTGCTTGCGGATGGCTTCGGTGATGTCGTCGTGTATCTTGAAAGTGGAACACAGGAACAATTCCGACCGGGCGGATTCGATGTATTGTTTGATGAGGGCGATGTCGGCAAAGCCGTAGCGAGGGGTGAATACGGGGAATCGGCCGTCGGCGTCGGCAACGGGGAAGTGGGCCTGGATGTATTTTTTGGTGTCGCTGTACCTGTCGGTGGCGTGTTTGAGATGGGTGAAGAGTTGGTGATATTGGGCGGCGATGGTTTTGTCGCGGATGACGTGGACGACATTGGCCTGTCGCCACAGGCCGTTGGGGGTGAAGTTTGCGGTGCCGGTCAGGACGTAGCGGGGTTCCATTTCGCCATGGCGATTCTTTTTGGAGAGGACGATAAATTTTTGGTGGAAGATGGCGGAGGTTACGCGCCCTGTTTTGGCGCGTTTGGGAATGCGCCGTAAGAATTGTTCGTTGACGTGTGTCTGCTCGTCGTCTCGTTTGGCATGATAGACGATGTGGACGTGCACGCCCTTGCGGATGGCCTTGCGGAGCAGGTCCACGATGCCGTCGTATTCGATTTCGTAGATGGCCACTTCGAGCGCGTAGTTTTCGTCTTTGGCGCGGCGGATGAAGCGCTCGATTTTTTGTCGTAGGCCGCGTGTGAGCCAGTCACGAGCAGCCTGGTGCAAGGGGTCGGACTCGTCGTCGGGATTGGTGTGGCCAAAGGGCTTGCGCTCATAGGCCTGACTGGCGGCGGCGGCGCGGTTGAAGACGACCTGGTGGATGCCGGTGTAGGGGTTTTCGGTTTTGATTTTTATTTTGGGGCCATAGACATATTGTTTGTTTTTGGGGGTGCCATAGACGCCGATGACTTGGTATTCGTAGTCGTGGTTGGGATAGACGGCGTAATCTGACCATCGGAATTTCTGAATGGGGCCGACATTGGTCTTGACGGGCTTGTAGGTGATGTTTTTCCCATCATGAG
>JALVEF010000122.1 GCA_027031185.1 Saprospiraceae bacterium | reverse complement strand
GTGGTCACTGAGCTCGTCGAAGTGAGCGCTGCACTGAGTGCTATGGTGAGCCTGCCGAACCACCTGTCGAAGTGCGAAGTCGAAGTGCGAAGTCGAAGTGCCCACTTCTCAAATCTCCATTCGTTAACCTGCACTGAGCCTGTCGAAGTATCGGAGTTCGATATTCCCAAGACTTGTCCCAAACCTGTTCATAACGAGTATTTTACTATGCCGCCGATTGGATTTATTCCCCGGAAGCGTAGCTTTAAGTTCAGGATATTCGGCTCATTCTACCGATTACTCAATGAAATCCCCCGAATACTAATTGTCCCTATCGCCGGAGTCCGTCAGGTTCTATTTTTGCACTGTACGTAATAGTTACGTTTTAGTAATTATTACGGTCCCCTTATCCCTGTGAACATTAGTCCTTTTGTAATGACATTAGGAACGTGAAGGTTTTATCCTCTTAAAACCAAAGTGCAATTAGTTTGCGAAGGCACCGGGTCGCTTGCGGCTTGGTGTTTTTTTTATATGGTCCACGGTCAAAGGTCCATGGTCAAAGGGGGACTCTCCCTGGTCGGCGAGCTCCGTCGAACCGTAGCCAAATTGTTCCATATTCATTCATCCCAAAACAAAAAGCCGCATGCACCCGTAGGCACATGCGGCAAAGACATGTATTGGCTTGTGGTTTGTCTTATTGGAGTGCGCGCGAGCGCTCACCGACAAAGTGATGTTCCTTGTACTTAAACAGTATGTTGAATGTGGTGAGGCTTCCGTACATGCGGGTGATGTACTGCTGGAGATCCACCTTGTCGCTCTCGCTGAGCTTTTTGTGTGCGTTGATGCGCTGTTCCATGACGCGGATGCGGTCGCGGACCATGACAATCTTGTGGAAAAAGGTGTCTATCGAGATTTCTTTGGGCTTGACACTGCCATCGGCGGATGCGATGATGAGCTTGCCACCGTCCCAGCGGTCGGCTAAGGGCACTACTTCTGATATGTCTGACCAGGCGTGCAGGACTTTGGCGAGGCGCTCTTCAAAGTCGGAAAAACTCACCTGCTCATCCGGCGGAATGGCCTCGATAATCTCCCAGGCATTGTAATGCTTGCCCACGGACTTGATGCCGTGTTGTACAAAACAAACGTCATAAGCGGCCTGGTGCAGTCGGATGATGACACCCAGACCGAAGGCGGGATGCTTGACCCGCGAACCGATACCTAATACTGTGTTTTCCATGCCCGTTTTTACGCTGTAAATGCCCGGATTGTTGCAAACGACAAACTCCACAGACCGCTTAACGGTCTGTAAACTTTTCCCTTTGTGCACTGCGACTGATTAGCGCATGCTGCTTCAGATATTTTGTAGCAAAACCCGGAGAAAACGCTCTATTTCGTCCGCTGTGTTGAGGTGGGAGAGTGAGACGCGGAGGAGCTTGCGATCTTCGGCCATGCCGATGGCTTCGAGTGTCGGGGAGGCCTTTTCCGCTCCGGAACTGCAGGCGCTGCCGGCACTGGCCGCTATCCCGTTGATGTCCAGATTGAATACGATGGCCTCGGTCTTGGGTGTCAGCGGCAGCGACAGGGCCACAATCTTGGGATGCACCGCTACCGTGTCATCTCCGACCGGGCGGATATCCGTATGGTGACGGATGCCATCCAACAACTGCGCCCGCAGTTGTTGGATGGCATCCAACCGCTTTGCCCGTTCATCCACGGCCTTTTCAAATGCGCGCGCCAGTCCGGCGCACAAAGCGGGGCTTTCGGTACCGGCCCGCATATTGCGCTCCTGGGCCCCGCCGTCCAGGAAGGGGCGAAGCCGGTGCCGGCTGCTGATGTACATAAAACCGGCGGCTTTTGGCCCGTTGAATTTGTGCGCGGAGCAAGAGAGAAAGTCAATCTCCATCGCTGCGACGTCCACAGGGAACAGACCGAGTGCCTGGACGGCGTCGGTGTGAAACAGGGCGCCGTATTGGTGCGCCAGCCGGCCGATTTCTTTGATGGGGTGGATGGTGCCCAGTTCATTGTTTACGTACATCAGCGATACCAGCGTGGGGCCGGCCTCGTTCCTGAGCTGTGCTTCCAATTCATCCAATGCGATTTGGCCGGCGTGGTTGACGGGGAGGAGGACGATTTCTGTGCCATAGTCGCGTGCTACGGCGCGGAGGCTGTTTAGTACGCCCGGATGTTCGGTGGGCGAGGAGATGATGCGCCGTATGCCCAGGTCGCGGACGCTGTTTTTGATGAGGGTGTTGTTGGCTTCGGTGCCGCCCGATGTGAAGAATACTTCGCCGGTGGATGCGCCGATGAGGCGTGCGACGGTCTTGCGGGCATTTTCGACAATCATGCGCGCCTTGCGCCCTTCGGCGTAGATGGAGGAGGGATTGCCGAAATCCTGTACCTGGATGCGATGCATCAATCCGGCGACTTCGGGGTCGAGCGGGGTGGTGGCGGCGTGATCGAGATAGATGCGTTTCATGACTTCGCGTTGTGGGACGGGCCGGAATCCGGCAAGCGCTCTACGCGCAGTCCGGCGGGCCAGTCGGTCGTAGCGGCTTGTGATTCCGGTACTTGCAGGATGAGCGCCTTGAGCCGGAGCATGTGCCTGGCTTCTTCGCGGGCCGGCACGTCAATATGCACCAGGCCGGCATCTGTAAAGTCCTGTCGGGTGACGGGCCAGGCCAGCTGTTTGATGGCTGCCATGACGGGACTCATCCATTCATAGCTAAACTGCAGGGCGTAGGGTACCACGATGGCGCGGCGAATGATTTCGGCTTGTGCCAGTGCATCGGCGGCGGCCGATCTGTAGGCGCGGATGAGACCGGAAGTACCCAGGAGTGTGCCACCGAAATACCGGACGACGATTACGACAACGTTTGTCAGGTCCAGTTTGTCAATCTGGCTCAGGATAGGGCGGCCCGCCGTGCCGCCCGGCTCGCCGTCGTCCGAAGCCCGGTATTGATCGCCACGGGTACCCAGTCGCCAGGCAAAACAATGGTGGCGGGCCTTGTGGTGGGCCTTGCGCAGGGCCTCGACTCGCTCCAATGCCTGGCCGGTCGTGGACACCGGATAGGCAAACGCCAAAAACTTGCTGCCCTTTTCTTTGTAAATCCCCTCCGTGGGTTGAGCGATGGTTTGAAAATAGTCTTCCACATGTCAAAGTTACGGCCTTTTTGGTATCTGGGCGGGGCTGGTGCTACATCGTTTGTTTTGGACAAAACCGGGTGTTGACGCGTTTGGCTATGGTATTCCTGCTAACTTTACGCCTTCAAATCCAAAGATCATGATGAAGAGGATAGCGGTCCTTGCGCTCATTTTTTTGTGTTTTCAGCCGGTGTTTGCCCAAAATGGGGTGATACGCGGCAAAGTGTTTGACAAAGAGACGGGTGAGCCGATTGCCTACGGCAATGTGTTGCTGGATGACGGTGCCGCCGGGGCGATGACGGACGATGAAGGCTTTTACAATATCGCCGACGTGGAGCCGGGTACGCATACGCTGTCTTTTTCTTTTATAGGTTATGACTCCGTTGGAGTCATGGTGTCTGTGAAGCCGGGGCAGGTCGTTACACAAATGCTCTATGTCCCGGCCAAGTCCATCAAAATCAAGGAGGCGGTCGTCTCCGGGCGTCGCCAACTGGCCAAAAAGAAAGTGCTGGTGTCCACGGTCAAGCTGACGCCCAAGCAGCTCAGAGCGCTGCCGTCCACGGGAGGCGAGGCCGACATTGCGCAATATCTTCCGGTACTGCCGGGGGTGATTTTCTCCGGTGACCAGGGGGGGCAGCTGTATATCCGGGGCGGATCGCCTATTCAGAATCTGGTGCTGCTGGACGGCGTGCCGATTTACAATCCCTTCCACTCGATCGGCTTCTTCTCGGTGTTTGAGACGGAGACGATCCGGTCGGTGGATGTGCTGACCGGCGGCTTTAATGCCGAATACGGAGGGCGTATTTCGGCCATTGTGGATATCAAAACGCGCACAGGCAACAAGAAACGGCATAGCGTGACAGCGAGTATCAATCCGTTTGTCGCCAAGATGTTGCTCGAAGGGCCTGTCTCCCGGTTAAAATCGGAGAAAGGTGGCAGTATATCGTATATGGTGACGGGCAAACACGCGCTGATAGACCGCATCTCGCCGCTGCTGTATGCTTATGTGCCGGGCGGTAAGATACCTTTTGGCTTTGATGATGTCTTCGGTAAGATATCGATGGTCTCGCCACAGGGCAGCAATTTTGACTTTTTCGGCTTTGGCTTCCGGGATCAGGTTGCTTTTGATTCCATCGCCTCGTATGATTGGAATACGGTCGGTGGGGGGCTGAATTTCAGTCTTATCCCCAAAAGCTCACCGACAATCGTCAAGGGACATCTGGGCTTTTCCAATTACCACAGCCGGACGGAGCAAGCCATAGATGATGCGCCGCGT
>JALVEF010000121.1 GCA_027031185.1 Saprospiraceae bacterium | reverse complement strand
GGCGAAGAGCGCGTTGGTGGCGGGAATCAGCGCCGCCTTGTAGGCGGCCGAGCGCGCCTGGGTGGGGTTCTTGCCCTCCCGCCGCTCCGAGAAGAAGCGCTCGGCGGCCAGGCTGACCGCGTTCATGGCGTTGGAGAACGCCATGCCCCCCAGGGGAATGAGCACAGAGGGCTTCCACCAGGGCTCGGGCCGGAGCACCAGCTCCACGGCCACCAAGAGCGCCAGCCCGCCCCCGCCCACCACCCCCAGTAAAGCGTAGGGGTAGAGCCGGATGCGCTTCTTCGTCTCGGTGCGCAGGGCGATCCAGCCCGCCGCCAGGCTCATCAGCGCCAGCGTGCCCAGCACCACCAGCACGTGCTCGGTTTGGAAGATGTAGGCCAGTACGTAGCCGACCAGCAAGAGCTGCGCCAGCATGCGCGCCAGCCCCGCCCAGGGCGTTCTCCGGTCGCCCGACCAGGAGATGTACCACCAAGCCACCAAAAGCGACAGTGCCAGGGGGTACAGAAGCCGCACCAACGGTATTTCGACCATGGCCTTAGGGTACGCCCGAGCGTGCGTGCTAAGTGTCCTAGGGTACTAGGTCTTGTGAACATTAATATTCCGAGCGAGCAAGTAGAATACAGAACAAGAATAGAGTCGTTATGCCAAATGCAACCAAAATGGGGAACTTGATGGTAAACTACAAACCTCCATTCTCTCCAAGTGGTTTTGTGGCAAGGCTCGCTCACCAAGTGATACCTGCCCCTGATCAAAAGCAACAGTGTGCTGGAATAATGGCTGGCGCTCTTTCACCTGAAGCCCGCTCCTCCTTGTTATCCATGCGGAATCAACCCCTTCGTATCACAGTAGGCCTCCGTATGACCAAGTTCTACTACTAGCCCGAGGCGCGGTTTAAGGAAGCCGCATTATCGAGGAGAGGGTGCTTATGGCAACGAATGTGGACCTATTACTGGAAAAACTGCGCTCCGATAGCCTTGCCCATAGACTTGTGAGGTTGCTGAAGGAAGCACCAAAGGAGAGCTGGGCTAAGGCTCTAGATATGGAGCTCCAATACATCTATGAGGCTAAGTTGACACAGGTGCAGGAGGAAAGCGATGCCGAAAATTAGAGCTCTCGAAATAAAAGGCTTCAGGGCGTATGGCAAGGAGGTCCAACGCTTTGAATTCAACGGGTTGATAACACTATTTTATGCCCCAAATAGCCAAGGGAAAACTAGCCTTGCTGAAGCCATCGAATTTCTACTTACGGGTAAAACTATTCGTCGAGAAATGATCGCGAGCGCTAAGCGTGAATTTTCAGAAGCTTTGCGAAATGCGCACCTTTCTGTAGATGAAGACGTTCTTGTGGCGGCCGAGATAGAAGATGCATCTGGCGATGTCTATCGGATTGACCGTAGGTTAATCCGCGACTACTCAAGCCGGGGTTCTTGCGAGAGCGAGTTAAAGATAAATGATAATACTACCAGCGATTTAACCGCCATTGGTGTCCAACTTTCAGAGCCGCCCCTTGAAGCTCCCGTTCTTTTACCCCACACTTTGCGGTTTGTGATTTCTGCAAGCCCTCAGGGGCGCGCCGACTACTTCAAGGCACTTCTTGAAGTATCCGACCTTGAGGCAATACGAAACGCTCTCTTCGAGGCTAAAAAACGCATTGCTGAACCAGATGGCGGAGACGCCGTTTCGCTTTACATGCGCTGTAGCTCGCATTCCGATTATGGAACTGAAATAGAGTTATTAAAGAGTCGGGCACCAACAAGAAGCACTGTCGAAGAAATATTGAGCAATGCTCTCACACTAATCTTGGCCGGGCATGGCGAAGCGCCAGGCGGATTCGATACCCTGCTTGATGCAGCTAAAAAGATATTGGAGCAACAGCGTGCAACAGAGTTCCCTATCAATCAACTCCAGGCGCGAGAACAACCTTCCTGGGGAATTCGCCGTGAGGTACAGTCTGTTTTAGAAGCATATCTTAAGGCAAAGAAGGCAATAGATGAAGAGGTGGCTCGGCTGTTACGGTTATTTGAGGAAGTGCTCAAGATCCCCGGCTTATCCAGTACGGAAGAGGCAATAGATTGCCCGGTATGTGAAACCCCAACTGCGCTGACACCCGAGCGGATCCGCTCAATTCGAGAGAAAGTCAAAGCGAACGCGCAGTACGCTAAGCATCGGAATGAGGCCGAACAACTATTAAGCGATCTGCACAATGCAGCATCAGCAGCTATCATGCAAGCAGAAGCTGCTTTGCCCCAAGCAATGAAATGGCAGGAAGAAGAGAGGTCTTTATACCAAAAAACCATAAGCGAACTACCCACCGACCGTGCCGACAGTTTGCTCTCGCCATGGAGCGCAGCCCTTAGTAGGCTGCAACAAGCACAAGAAAACTTGCAACACGAGGCTGGTGCACTACAGGAACTGTTAGGAGATATTGAATTAGACAACCTTGATGAGGGAAGTATCAAGGAAATATACAAGAAGGTAACGCAAACATCTGAGGCGTTTGAGCGGTTAATCAGGACTATAGAAGGATATCGTGAGGTCGCGGGCCCACTCCTCGGTGCTCTGAGACAAGAAGTTGATCATCGCGCAGGAATGGAGGGTTGGCAGGATTTGATCGACCTCTGTGAAAAACGAGAAGACCTACTTACGTGGCTTATTGAGACTACCGCCTATCGCGAAACCCAAAACGAGATAGAAAAAGCTATCCAGGAAATTGATTTGGCCAAGGCTCAGGTGCTGGACGATAAGTTCTACGAACTTAGTGGTGAGATTCTCCGTTGGTGGAATCTTCTCAGACCTGACGAACCCACGTCGTTTCACAGTGTTCAACGAGGAGGGACCGGCAGAAGGTATGTTGACTTGAAAGCCGCCCTTGGTTCGGAGAGCGTTTTTCGCGATGCTGTTGCCGTATTTAGCGACTCGCAGCTCAATGCACTGGGGCTCGCTGCTTTCCTTGCGAGGACTGTTAGAGAAGAAGTCGGCTTTGTTGTCCTGGACGACCCTGTCCCAGCTACGGATAAAGAGCATCGGGCATATTTTGTGAACATGGTGATAGGGAACTGGTTAAAAGTAGTATTCAAGTGATTCTTCTGACGCATGATCAAAAGATGAAGAAAGATATCGAGGAACTTTATGCGCATTATGACCTTGACACTTACGTTATCCTCATGGAAGATCCGTCCCGGGGTGCTGTGATTGATAAAACGCGCGACACGCTCATGAGTAAACTAGAGTCGGCAGAGCGATACATCGACAGGGGAGACCCAGAGAGCCTTAAAACCGCGGCCAGGAATTTGAGAGACGCGACGGAGCGATTTTGCAAACTGGTACTGGTCGGCAAGCGGAAAGACGATGGCGACGAGTCCGCCCTCGTGACCGACTATGATGGTCAGGAGCTAGGAAGGCTTTCAAAACAAGTTCGCCCATTGCTGACAAAAGATACCGCGCATCCTGGAAAACTCAAGTACATTCGTCAAACGCTGAACCCGGGTTCTCATGATGATGAGGTGCCTGAACATGGAGAACTACAGCAGTGCTTAAACCACCTTAAAAAGTTAGTTGGAAGGTATATTAATAATTAACAACTAAGACACAAAGTTTTAGTATCCTCGACTCCTGGCAGAGGTTATAAGTAAGAATCTTGTGCGATATCAGCCTGGGTAAAAGCAAAATACTGAAAAACAAATAGCAGGCAGTGCAGAATAGCCTTATTCCAGAGGTTACCAAACAGGCATAACCCTAGATTGTCGAGGATTCCCCTACCTAGACGGCGCCTCGAAACATGCGTCACGTATGTTGTCAACTATTAGTAGCGGAAACCCGATATCGGCCCAGGGAGATTGGGGTGGAGGGCCGGCTTCAGGAGATCTACGTCCGGTCCATGAAGCGCAAGTGGACGAGTGTCTCCACCCGCGGCCGACTCACCCTGAACGCCGAGCTTATCGGCGAGCACGCTGCCTTTCGGTGTGAAGTCATTGTGCACGAACTGGTGCACCTCAAACTGGGGCATGGGAAGCACAACAAATTATTCTGGTCGCTCACACGGGCTTACCTGGCCCGAGAGATAGCTTCCCGGTTTTCCAACAGTTCCCCTCCGGCCTACGGCCGCCTCCCCCAAGGGGTAGGCCTGAATCTCCCCTTTGTAAGGCGTTTTTCTCAACGCCCTGTAAACCGGTCGGCTCAATCCTCCAACAACCCCACGAACCCCACCGGGTCGGGGTCGAGGCGCAGGCGGGCGCCTTTTGGGGCAGGGAGGTCGCGCAGCCAGCCGGCCAGCTGCGCGGGGTCGGGGCTGCGGAGGATCAGGTGGAAGACGTAGCGGCCGCGCACCCGCGGCACCGGGGCGGGGGCGGGGCCGAGGAGGGGGGCGGGCGATTCCGCCAAGCCTGCGGGCTCAGTCGTGTTGG
>JALVEF010000120.1 GCA_027031185.1 Saprospiraceae bacterium | reverse complement strand
GATGTAACTGTTTAGGTGCTCCTGTTTTTAGGGATAAAATAGGCATTTTTGTTCCTGTTGAAGCGAAAATTTTTGATGCGTAGCAGCGCTACGTGAGAAAATTTTTGCAAAAACAGGGGCAAAAAGGGCATTTTAGCACAAAAACAGCGGGTACCTAAACAGTTACGAAAAATGAAAAATATTGTTTGACGGTCCAAGGTCCAGGGTCAATGGTCCAGGGACCAGGCTACCGCTTCGATAGGCTCAGCAATCACAGGTCAACGGTAGCTCGTCAGATGTTAGTGCGGGACGGGCAAGTAGCAAGAAGATAATTGGGGCTTTAGCCGCGAAGGCAGGCGTCTATGGCAATGCAAAGCAAAGCAAGAAAACTATTGCCGGATTGAAAAGCAAAAGTAAAATCGGGGCTTTAGCCGCGCGGGCAGGGCTGACAAAGGAAAGCAAGCCATGACAACATAAAAAGGCCACTTGCCGCCCCGCTCTTACTTGCTCACGTGCCCGCTGAGCAACGTGTCGTCCATGCCATCCGCGTCTTCGAAACAAGTCTCCGACTCACTTCCGAAATTCATCCCACTCAACCCTTTGCAGCTTCTCCCGTAAAAAAAGCCTTACCTTTGCACAATGGACATTTCAGTTGTCATCCCCCTACTCAACGAATCCAAATCGCTCCCGGAGCTGGAAGCGTGGATCCGGCGCGTCATGGACGAAAACGGCTTCACCTACGAAATCATTTTCATTGACGATGGGAGCACCGATGACTCGTGGGAAGTCATCGAACGACTGTCTGGTATCAATCCACACGTCAAAGCGATCAAGTTTCTCCGTAATTTCGGCAAGTCGGCCGCCTTGCAGATAGGATTCGAATCCGCCTCCGGGGACGTGGTCATCACCATGGACGCCGACCTACAGGACAATCCGGAAGAGATACCCGCCCTGTACCGGATGATCACCGAAGAAAATTATGATTTGGTCTCCGGTTGGAAGAAGGTACGCCACGACCCGCTGTCCAAGACCCTGCCGACCAAGCTATTCAATGCCGTCACACGCAAGCTGAGCGGCATTCCGTTGCATGACTTCAACTGCGGTCTGAAGGCCTACCGCCACATCGTGGTCCAAAATATCGAAGTATATGGCGAGATGCATCGCTATATACCCGTCATCGCCAAGTGGGCCGGATTTCGCCGGATTGGCGAGAAAGTCGTCCGGCACCAGGCACGCAAGTACGGCAGCACCAAATTCGGGAGTTTTCGCCGCTTTATCAACGGCCCGCTGGATCTGATGTCCATAATGTTTGTGAGCAAATTCGGCAAGCGGCCCATGCACTTGTTTGGGGCATTGGGTATCGTCGCCTTCTTCATCGGCTTTGCCATCCTGCTCTACCTGTCCATTGCCAAGCTGGTATTCAAGGAGTACGGTATCGCCGACCGGCCCTTGTTTTACTTCGGCATTTTGGCGCTGACTCTGGGTACACAGTTGTTTTTGACCGGCTTTTTGGCGGAGATGGTAGCCCGCAACTCCCCGCGGAGAAACGTGTATGCCATCGAGAAAAAGTTAAATTTTCAGGAAAAAGTCGGCTCTTAAACGCTTGAGTCGTTTGGTATCCTTCCGTCCGGTTTTTCTCCCATTTTCACAACAAATTGGCCCCAAAAAGCGTATTGTACGCAGGGAACTTCCACACAATACCGCATCTCCGTCACACAGCCATACAAGTTTGGGTACTATCCGGTGCGGCCTATTTGCTTAGTTACCGGATTGTCCCTATTATTGCCCAAGCAAACAAAGACACAGAATGGACAATAACCTGTCAAGAGAGACTAAAAGAATCATTGCCAAATGCCGTGAGGAGGCGCTGCGACTGGGTCAGGACTTCATCGCGCCCGAGCATTTCCTGCTTGGGCTTCTCAAGGTACCGGACAATATGGCACGCCGCGTGCTAGATTTGATGAATATTGACTCTGACCTACTGGCCCGGCGGGTAGAAAATGAGATGCAGTATCTTCGCCGGGATCATGCTTCATCCTTCCGTGTCAAGGATCTACCCCTAAATCGGCGCGCGGAGAAATTTTTGCGGCTGACCTTCCTCGAAGCCAAATCCATGCAGCAGGACCAGGTGATGCCCGAGCACCTGATGCTTACACTCCTCAAACAAGAGTCCAGGCTCCGTCAGACTTTTAGCGAGTTTGATTTGACCTATGAAGACTTCCTGTGGGAGCTGAAATATATCAAGCAGGAGATGGACGCCGAGGACGCCCCCCCCTTTCTCGAAGCAGCCTCCGATCACGATGACCCCTCCGATGAGCCGCGGTACGGTTCCCATTTTTCATCGTCCCGCAAGGAAGGCAAGAGCAAAACACCTATACTGGACAACTTCGGGCGTGACATCACCTACTTGGCCGAAAATAACAAACTCGACCCCATCATCGGGCGTGATCAAGAGATTGAGCGGGTCTCCCAAATCCTGAGCCGCCGCAAGAAAAACAACCCCGTCCTGATTGGGGAGCCCGGCGTCGGTAAGACCGCCATCATTGAAGGCCTGGCCCTTCGCATCAAACAAAAGAAGGTCAGCCGTACGCTTTTCAACAAGCGCATCGTCATGCTGGACCTGGCCGCCCTCGTGGCAGGCACCAAGTACCGCGGCCAGTTTGAAGAGCGCATTAAAGGCATCATGAATGAGCTGGAGAAATCCCGCGACGTCATTCTCTTTATTGACGAAATCCACACCATGGTCGGTGCCGGCGGAGCCACTGGTTCACTGGATGCATCCAACATTTTCAAACCTGCACTGGCCCGCGGCGAGTTGCAATGCATCGGTGCTTCCACCCTCGATGAATACCGCCAATACATCGAAAAAGACGGTGCACTGGAGCGGCGCTTCCAAAAGGTAATCATTGACCCCCCGTCTCCGGAGGAGACGATCCACATCCTGCAAAACATCGCCCCCAAGTACGAGGAATTTCACAATGTCACCTATTCGGATGACGCCATCAAAGCCTGTGTCAGACTGAGTGACCGCTACATTACCGACCGCTACCTGCCCGACAAGGCCATTGATGTCCTGGACGAAGTCGGCGCCCGCGTCCACCTCAAAAACATCCATGTCCCCAAATACATCGAGGACATGGAAAAACAACTCGAAGAATTAAAAGAAGAGAAAAACCGCGCCGTCAGAAACCAAAAATTTGAAGAGGCGGCCCAGCTGCGCGATCAGGAGCAGCAACTGGAGAGACGGCTGGAAACGGCCAAAGACAATTGGCTGGAAGAGACCAAGAGCCAGCGTTATCCGGTCGGCGAGGAAGAAATTGCCGAAGTTGTCGCCATGATGACCGGTATTCCCGTCCAGCGTGTCGCACAAAAAGAAAGCGTCAAGCTCGTCCAGATGGAGGAAAACCTCCGCAAAGCCATTATCGGCCAGGACGAAGCCATCGCCAAGATTACCAAGGCCATCCAACGCAACCGTGTCGGACTCAAAGATCCGTCCAAGCCCATTGGTACGTTTATCTTCCTTGGTCCCACCGGTGTCGGCAAGACCGAACTGGCCAAGGTGCTGGCCCGGCAGCTCTTTGACTCAGAGGATGCGCTGATCCGAATTGACATGAGCGAGTACATGGAACGTTTTTCCGTCAGTCGCCTGATCGGTGCGCCTCCCGGTTATGTCGGATTTGAAGAAGGCGGCCAACTCACCGAGAAAGTGCGCCGCAAGCCCTATTCCATTGTACTCTTGGATGAAATCGAAAAGGCCCACCCCGACGTCTATAACATCCTATTACAGATTCTCGACGACGGGCAGCTGACCGATGGTCTGGGCCGCAAGGTCAACTTCAAGAACACGTTGATCATCATGACGTCCAACGTCGGCATTCGCGATCTCAAGGACTTTGGCCAGGGCGTCGGTTTTGCTACCAAAGCGCGCATCAGTGCGCAAGAAGAACACAACAAATCCGTCATTCAGAGCGCTTTGAAGCGTACCTTTTCACCGGAGTTTCTCAACCGCATTGACGACATCGTCATTTTCAACAGTCTCAAGAAGGAGCATATCTTCCAGATCATAGATATCTCCCTGAAGGACCTTTACGACCGCATGAAGAGCATGGGCTATTCGCTGACCCTGACCGAAAAGGCCAAGGACTTTGTAGCGGACAAAGGCTATGACCCGCAGTATGGCGCCCGGCCACTCCACCGTGCCATCCAGAAGTACATCGAAGATCCCCTGGCGGAGTTTATCCTGCAAAACAATCCCGAGCCGGGCAGCCATTTCAAAGCCAAGCTCAACGAGGACAAGTCCGGCATCGTCATTGAATTGGCCAAAAAGACCAGGGACAAAAAAGCATCGAAATAAACCAATCCTTCCATATCCCACGGATGTGCCGCTGCCGGCGGCACATCCGTTTTTTGGGATTTTTGTAACTGTTTG
>JALVEF010000119.1 GCA_027031185.1 Saprospiraceae bacterium | reverse complement strand
GGGTACCTAAACAGTTACCTTTTACCTATATTTGTGGCCATCACACTGGAAATGCTATGGCACTCGAAAAGACCGACATCATCTATGTGACGCTCTTCCCCTGGGAAAACGAGTATTCATCCGTCTCACTATCTTTTACCAAAGAATTTGTGCGCCAAGGGACGCGCGTCTTTTACATCAATCACCCGTACAGCCTCAAGGATTACTGGCGATTGCGCCACACGCCGCTCGCCCGCAGGCGCCGGAAGGCGCTTTTGCGGGGCAAGCCATCGTATGAGCAAATCCCGGGCCTGGACCCCAACCTGGCCATCGCCGTCCATCCCCCCCTGACCATCCCCATTAACTGGATGAAGCCCGGGAAGCTGTATGACTCCCTGTATCGCATCAATCGCCGGCGTGTCCTGCGTACCATCCGGGACGTCATCCGGAAATATAAGCTCAAAGACTACATCTTCTTCAATTGCTTTGACCCGTACTTCGTGGGCACGCTGCCCAAAGACCAGTTCAGCCCCTTGCTCAATATTTACCAATGTATTGACGATTTTGCTATCGAACCTTATACCGCCCGGCATGGTCTTCGCCTGGAGAATGACGTCATTCGCGACGCCGACGTCGTCGTCGCTACCTCGTCCAATCTGGTCAAAATCAAGCGCCACCTCAACGACAATATCTATCTGCTACCCAATGCCGTGGATCTTACCATCTTCGAAAGAGCCGTAACCGAAGACCTCCCCGTCCCGCCGGATATCGCCCACATCCAAACGCCCATCATCGGCTTCACCGGCAATATGGACAATGTCCGCTTCGACTTCCCACTGGTCAAAAAATTGGCCCAACACCATCCGGACAAGACAGTAGTGCTGGTTGGCCCCATCAACTCCCGCGAGTTCTATGATATCGGCATGGACAAAGTACCCAATATCGTCACCACAGGGGCAAAAAAAATCGAAGAACTGCCCGCCTATTTGCAGCGATTTGACGTCGTGTTGATTCCATTCGCCAAAAACCGACAAACCGAAAGCATCTATCCGCTCAAAATCAACGAATACCTCGCCGCCGGCAAGCCCGTGGTTTCCACCTCTTTTTCGGATGATATACGCAGTTTTGCCAAATGGATCTATCTGGCTGAAACAGAAGCGGACTTTTTTCGGTTAATAGACCAAGCTATTCATGAAAATGCCCCCCAAAAAGTCCGGGAGCGCTTCCGGGTGGCCCAAACAAATACCTGGACAGAACGTGTCGCCACTTTTTGGGATATCGTCCGGAAAAACCTAACAGCCCATGGGCTTCAAAAAGTGGATAAAGTCTAATCCCCGTATCAAAAAGATAGCCCATTTTTTGCTTATCCCGCGCAATCGCTACAGGCCCCGCTGGTGGGTGCGCGTCTTTCTCAATCCATTCTTTCACAAGCGCGGCCGTCATTCCGTCATCGGTCGCCGCGCACGTCTTGACCTGTTCCCCTTCAACCCCTTCGAATTGGGCGCCAATTCCTTCATTGAAGACTTTGCCGTTATCAACAATGCCATTGGCCCTGTCATCATCGGCTGCCGTACATTGGTCGGTATCTCTACCGTCATCATCGGCCCCGTCACGTTGGGTGATGATATCCTTATTGCACAACATTGCGTCATCACGGGCCAAAACCACAATTACTCGGATGTCAACCTGCCCATTACCCAACAAAAAGATATCGTCAAAGAGACCCGCATCGAAGACCAAGCCTGGATCGGCGCCAATTCCGTCATCGTGCCCGGTGTGACCGTCGGCAAACATGCCGTTGTCGCTGCCGGCAGCGTGGTCACCAAAGACGTGCCCGCTTATACCATTGTCGCCGGCAACCCCGCCCGGATCATCCGCCGATATGATGCCGACTCCGGCGAGTGGGTGCGCGAAAAGTAGTCCTGTACGGCGAGGTAAGTTACCGAGAATTTATACTCGTTATGAACAGGTTTGGGACAAGTCTTGGGAATATCGAACACTTGTAGTGAGCCTGTCGAACTACCGATTACTTGTACTGAGCTTGCGATGCGGTGAGCAACGTCGAACCGTCGAAGTAACGAATGGAGATTTTTAAAGTGGGCGTTTCGAATAGCTCAGGGATTCATTCTAAAATCTCAAATCGGTGTTCCTTGTTCGATATTCTTCATGTTCCTTGTTCGGTGTTCTAATTGTCCCAAAACAAATCGCTTTGAGTATAATTCGCAATTGAATGAGCTCCTTTTCGTACCTTTCCGGTCGCTATGGAACAGCGGAAAGACATAATCTTGCATCCCACGTTCATCGCGGTGGTCAATGGTGTTATCGGCACTATCGTGGCCGTACAGCAGTATTTCTTCGGGGATTACAACAATTTCCGCATCTATCGGCAGTCCGTGTTTCATTTCTTGCATCAACAATCCCTGTACCAGACCTACCCGGAACAATATACCGGCTACTTTGTGTATAGCCCTACTTTTACCATCCTGTTTATGCCCTTTGCACTATTGCCGGTTCCATTGGGGATATTCGCCTGGGTGATGAGCCTGATGATGGCCTTTTACTACGCGCTCCGGCTGCTGCCCATACGGCGGGATAAGCTCATCTTCATCTACTTTTTTTCCTTGCTCGCACTGGTCACAGCTTTGCAACAACTTGACACAGCCCCTCTCGTGGCAGCCTGCATCATGGCCACCTTTGTTTATGCTGAACGCCAGGATTATTTCCGGGCCACCTTCTTCCCCTCGATCGGCTTTTTTGTCAAAGGATACGTCGCCGTTGGTGCCTGCTTCCTAATGCTCAAGAAATTCAAGCCGCGTGTCGTGCCCTATGTGCTTTTCTGGGTGGCCTTCTTTTTTCTGTTGCCGTTGATACACATGAGCTTCCCAAAGTTGATAGACACGTACCGTCAGTGGGGCGACTCCTACGCCTCCGACCGCATCAATCTGGTAGGGCTTTCCTTTATGGGCCTGGTGCGTGCGTGGACCGGCTGGCCCTTGTCCGTACTTTATACCCAGGTAGTCGCCCTCCTGATGCTTATTCTCACGATGGTCCTCATCGCGCGGCGCAAGAATTATCGCGTCATCAAGTTTTACTTTTTGAGCTATGTATTGATCTGGGTCGTGATCTTCAACCACCTGGCAGAAGTGG
The DNA here is from genome assembly GCA_027031185.1 of Saprospiraceae bacterium. GTDB lineage: Bacteria > Bacteroidota > Bacteroidia > Chitinophagales > Saprospiraceae > HyVt-613. Next base: position 1,306 of record JALVEF010000119.1, on the reverse strand, counting down.
CCACGTACATTATCGCCATGCCCGGCATCGCGCTATGGTACATCATTTCCCGCCGCACGTGGTTTGACAAAACAGTTATCATTTGGACTTTTATTGTCACGGTCCTTGCCTCTACGGCCCTGGCGCCGGATCTGATTACCGGATTTGTCACACATTACAGACTGCAGGCACTGGGGCCATCCATTGTGTTTGCACTATTGCAATACTACCTATTGTTAAAAGCACCTGATTTTAGCCATGGAAAAGCTACCTGATCTGGCCATCATCCTGCCGGTGTACAATCCGCGGCCCGGCTGGCCCACCCATCTGGAAAATGCCTTGCGCCAGTTGCAGCGCATATTTGAAAGCATAGACTACCAGGTCATCGTGACCAATGACGGCTCCACCCAACACTTTGATCCCGCTGCGGCCGGTAGCCTGGCACAGCGCTATCCGGAACTTCGCGTGCTCTCCTACACCGTCAACCGCGGCAAAGGGGCTGCCATACGGTTTGCCATGGCCCGGGTGGAGACCAAACACTACATATATACCGATTTTGATTTTCCGTTTGGTTTCGCCGCTTTGCGGCGAGTGTATGACTTGTTGCACGAGGGCCGGGTGGACGTCGTGATGTCCCGGCGTACCCGTCAATATCTGCGGATGCTGCCGCCGATGCGCCGGTTCGTGTCGCGGGCGCTGCGATGGACGAGCGGACTGCTTACCGGTTTTCGCATAGACGACACCCAGGCGGGCCTGAAGGGCTTTAACCGCCGGGCGCGGGCGCTCTTTCTCACGCTACGCACCGACGGCTTTTTGTTTGAGGTAGAGTTTGCCCGCAAAATGCTGCGTCGGGGGTTGCGTTATCAATATATCTCCGTCTCTCCGGCCAAAGACCTGCACTTGCCCAATTTTTCTCTCCGGACGCTTTGGCGGGAATTCAAGAATTGGTTCCGTGTCCTGTGGCGATGACGTCGCGTTTGGCACTTGCCCTGATGCGCCCGGCAGTAAGCGCGCCCGCGCTTACTGCCAGGGCGCGGGACTTGCGGCAAAGCAAGTAAGTGCGGGACGGCCATAAGCAAAAAGATTTTCGGGTCTTCAGCCCCCGATTCTCAGTGCATTTTTGGGGCTGAAGCCCCACTTGTTTTTTGGCTCTTTTTGTCCGTCGGCTAAAGCCGACGGCAAAGCAAAGCACAGCACAGCAATGAAAGGCAATGGAAGGGCAGCATTTCTACCCATTGATGCCACGACGCTAAGCACAAGTCAATTCAACGCGACTAGTGCTGAGTGGAGTTGAAGCAAGCTATTCAACGCGTAAGCGATTTCAACG
>JALVEF010000118.1 GCA_027031185.1 Saprospiraceae bacterium | reverse complement strand
TTTAGCACAAAAACAAGGAGTGCTCAAACAGTTACAAACCAAAGGCAGACGCAAAAAGGGCATTTTAGCACAAAAACAAGGAGTGCTCAAACAGTTACAAACCAAAGACAGACGCAAAAAGGGCATTTTAGCACAAAAACAAGGAGTGCTCAAACAGTTACAAACCAAAGACAGGCGCGAAAAGGCCATTTTAGCGCAAAAATAGCGGGTACCTAAACAGTTACCATTTATCAAAACTAACAACACCAACGGAAATGAACCTATCAAAAACAACAATTGAACCTGACTTCTACGACAAAATTGTGGGAGGAGTAGGCCTGGTGGGTTTATTGATCTTGATAGGCCTGCCGGTTATTCATTACAGTACTTTGCCGGACACCATCCCGGTACATTTTGGGCTAAGCGGCAAACCGGATGGATTTGGCAGTAAGGCACTAATCTGGACCTTGCCGATTATCGGCGCCCTGATTTTTATCTGGATGACTCGGCTGGCCCGGCAACCAAAGCCAAACATCCCTGCGAAAGTCACGGAAGAAAATGCAGCCCACGTACAGCGAATTGCCGCAAAGACAATCCGGCTTCTCGCCACAGGGATTGTTCTGATCTTTTCCCTAATCACACACTTAACCATCCAAACCGCACTGGGCAAGAGCCATGGTCTCGAACCATGGTTTATCCCGGCATTTATTATACTAATTTTTGGTCCGTTGGCGTATTACTTCACACAATTACCAAAGAGAAACAAAAGCAAGCAGGCATAAATTTTTCACGTAAAAAAAACTTATAACTTATTGTTTTTCAGTCATTTATATCACTTTTAACCTTTTCCCATGGATAAACTTATCCTCAAAACACCGGCTTGTCAATTCCCTCGGGTTTTTCCACACACCTGACAACCAACCCACCCACCCAAGCGCGAAACGACAACAAGCCTCCCGCCGGATGACCCCGGTCATCACGCGGCATTTCAAGCCTTCCCATCTTGGCCCAATCCCAAAAAAATCCCTATCTTCAAGCGGAAATCCGAATAAGCGGATTCGACAAAACATCTTGCCCTATGGAAACAAAAAAAATCAGAAACATTGCCTTGCTTGGACACTCGGGATCCGGCAAGACCACGCTTGCCGAAACCATGCTCTACGAAGCCGGTGCCATCTCGCGCCGTGGGACTATCGCAGAGAAAAACACCGTCTCCGACTTCACCAACATCGAAAAAGAGCGCGGAAACTCCATCTTTTCCTCACTCATGCACCTCAACTGGCGCGGCAACCGCATCAACATCATTGATACACCCGGGCTGGACGACCTCATCGGCGAAGTCATCTCCGCCATGAAGGTCGCTGATACTGCCGTCATGGTACTCAACGCCAAAAGCGGCGTCGAAGTCGGCACCGAAATCCTATGGGAATACGCCAATGACTTCAAAACACCCTTGCTCTTCGTCGTGAACCAACTCGACCACGAAAACGCCAACTATGAGGAAACGCTCGCCCAAGCCAAAGAACGCTTCGGCAACAACGTAATCCCCTTCCAATACCCACTCAATCCCGGATCCGGTTTCAATACCATCGTGGATGCGCTCCGAATGACCATGTACGTATTCCCCCCCGAAGGCGGAAAACCCGAAAAAAAGCCCATTCCCGATTCCGAAATGGACAGAGCACAGGCCATGCACAACGCCATCGTCGAAGCCGCAGCCGAAAATGACGAAGCGCTTATGGAAAAATTCTTCGAAGCCGGTACACTGACCGAAGAAGAACTCGCTCAGGGTCTCACCAAAGGTCTCGCAAACCACGACATTTTCCCCGTATTTTGCGCCAGCGCCGAAAAAAACATGGGATCCGGACGCATCATGGGCTTCCTCAATGATATCGCTCCGTCACCGGCCGACCGCGAAGACGCTGAATTGACAGACGGATCTCGCCTTAAATGCGACGCGTCCGACCCCAACACTACCATTTTTGTTTATAAAACTATGTCAGAGCCCGGCGTGGGCAACCTGTCCTACTTCAAGGTCATGGCCGGCACCCTGAAAAGCGGCCAGGAACTCTACAACGTAGATACAAACACCACAGAACGATTTTCCCAAATCTATATCGCCAACGGCAAACAGCGGGAACCCCAAAACATCCTCCATGCCGGAGACCTGGGCGTCACCGTAAAATTGAAAAACACACATACCAACAACACGCTCAACACCAAAGGCGTCAAACGCAAAGTCAAACCCATTGACTTTCCCGCTCCTCGTCATCGCGCCGCCGTCGTAGCACCGGCCTCCTCCGATGTCGAAAAACTCGCAAAAGCACTCCATGCCATCCACGAAGAAGATCCCACGCTCATTGTCGAAGTCTCCAAAGAACTCAAACAGACGCTTCTGCACGGCCAGGGAAAACTCCACTTCGATATCGTCAAGTACCGCGCCAACAAAGTTTACAACATTGACTTTGCCTTCGAACGGCCCAAAATCCCCTACCGCGAGACCATCACTAAAGTCGCCAACGAACAATACCGCCATAAAAAGCAAACCGGAGGCGCCGGACAATTTGCCGAAGTGCACATGCGCATCGAACCTTACTACGAAGACATGCCGGACCCGTCCGACTTAACTGTCCGCGAAAAACATATCGAAGAGCTACCATGGGGCGGTACCCTCGCCTTTTATTGGTGCATCGTCGGCGGCACCATTGACTCACGCTTTACCAACGCTGTCAAAAAGGGCATCCTCCAAAAAATGGAAGAAGGTCCGCTCACAGGCTCCAATTGCCGCGACGTCCGCGTATGCATCTACGATGGCAAAATGCACTCCGTGGACTCCAACGATATGGCTTTCATGACGGCCGCATCAAAAGCCTTCAACAACGCCTTCCTCAAAGCCGGCCCACAGTTAATGGAGCCCATTTACGAACTCACCATTCTTTGCGACAACGAGGTAATGGGCGATGTCATGAGCGACCTGAATACCCGACGGGCCATCATCACGGGCATGGACACAGAAGGCCACTACCAAAAAATTACGGCCAACGTTCCGCTCAAAGAACTTTACGAGTATTCCTCGGCATTACAGTCCATCACACAGGGCAAGGCCAAGTTTACCCGCAAGTTCAAGGAGTATGCACAGGTGCCCCACGACATCCAGGAAAAACTGGTACAAGAACATCAGGCCGCACACGCCACCACATAAGGCCACGATGTCCTACACAAAAAAACGCCGCACGCTCGTGCGGCGTTTTTTGTGGAAAAATGGGCCGTTTTAATGGAAGCTGCCCCGAAACCTAATGTAGGCTTTCCTTAAAAAGTCCCTTTGTAACTGTTTAGGTGCTCCTGTTTTTAGGGATAACATAGGCATTTTTGTGCCTGTTGAAGCAAAAATTTTCGATGCGTAGCAGCGCTACGTGAGAAAAATTTTTGCAAAAACAGGGGCAAAAAGGGCATTTTAGCACAAAAACAGCGGGTACCTAAACAGTTACGTCCCTTTTTTATAAACCATTGAAATCAGCTGTTTTTGCAGGTAATCAGGCCAAGATCCGATAAATATACATAGACCATACCTCCGAAGGGGCCACAATAACAACATTTCCGACCTTAGCAAATGATGCCTATCATCATGACCTGAGCAAACCACATCTGACCACATCGCCCCATTGACCAGTATCACTCACCACACTGACCACTCTCATAAAGAAATTACAGCCAAGATCCTAACTTTAAGTTAATCATTATCAACAAATTACCGGCAGCGACACAGCAAGCAGGACATCAGTCCGCCCCTTGTCCCTGCCGGTAGTACCAAAAACGAGATGCCATGTTTACGAAACGACAGGCCAAAACATTTTTTCTCGGGGGCACCGCTGTTTTTTTCCTCATTTTCCTGGTGTTCACCTACGATTCATTAACCAATGGTATTCCACGAAACACACACCCCGAAGGCATTACGCCCCAGGTGGAGCTGGGCCGGCAATTGTGGGACAAAAACAACTGCATGGGATGCCATACACTCATGGGAGAAGGCGCCTATTACGCGCCCGAATTGACTCGCGTGTATTCGCGACGAGGCCCGGACTACATCAAGGCCGCACTGAATGCCCCCAACGGATGGGCCCCCCGTGGGCGCCACATGGTGGAGTATCATTTTACGCCCGAAGAGACAGAAGCTCTGGTGAGCTTCTTCAAGTGGATTGACAAGGCGTACCTCAACGGTTTTCCACCCAAACCGAATCTGAAACAGTAATCGAATGAAAACAAAAACTGTAAAGCCATGAAGTTCAAATCACAAAAGATAGCCTATCATTTCTTCGCATTGAGTATGCTACTGCTCATCCTGCAGTTGGTATATGGATTCATTATGGCCTTCGCCCACATGGGTTTTGACGGGCTGCACCAATGGATCCCCTTCAATGCGGCTACAGCCACACACAAAAATCTTCTGGTCGTCT
>JALVEF010000117.1 GCA_027031185.1 Saprospiraceae bacterium | reverse complement strand
ACCCTGCCAAGATCCGGATGTCCAAAGGCTTGCGTTAAGTCCGTGCGCATTTGGCGATAGTCTTTTTCCGGCATGGCTTCGGCCAGTCCCCCGATGATGTTTTGCTGCCCCAAATAGATGACGGCAAAGGTAAAATGGCGCGCCTGCCTGATGATGGTGGATTCCAGGCGGACGTGCCCCAAGCACATTTTGTGCAAGCCGCCTTCCATGCTTTCAAAGTGCTCTGAATGGGCCCGGTACACAAAAAGCGACATAGACGGCTCCGGTCGCCGGAACAGGCTCAAGGCGGCGTAATGCATGGCCACCCGCTCAAAACCAATCACATTGGGCATCAAATAGCGGGTATAATGGGCGGCACTGTGCGCAAAGATATTGGAGGGCACTTTGGTCAGAGATTTGATAAAACTGTTCTGCAAACTTGTGCCGGTGAGATGCTCTGCGTATTGAATGGCCCGACCGGCATATTGCAGGATCTGACTGGTCTCGATGCCGGATACCTCGTCAAAAAACCAGCCGCAACTGGTGTACATGTACATAGAATAGCGAAGCATCTCCATCAGGCGGAGGGCTTGCGGTATGTCCTTGCTGCTCCCGATATAGTGATTCTTCAGAAAGTGCTCCACTTTGGTATCCGACCGGTCTCTGATGACGTCGTAGTAGGCGATACGCGCTTGGCGCAAATCTTTGAAGTACGCCTTTCCCTTTTGTTCGGCAATCTCATAAAAACGGTCACGGAGGCGGTCCAAAGCCTGCCGGAGCGGGGCCCGCCATCGTTGGTGCCAGTCCGGGTGGCTGCCCGTATGGCAGCCACAGTCGGCGCGCCAGCGCTCCACACCGTGAGCACAGCTCCAGGAACTATTCTCATGGATTTGTACCTCGTCTTCGGGGGGATGCTGCTCCAGGAATTGGCCGTAGTTGGTCAAGTGTATGTCCTCGCGCGTCCGGATGATTGAAATGGCCCTGGCGAGGGCCATTTCTCCGTATTTGTGATGATGGCCGTAGGATTCGCCGTCCGTGGCGATGTGCGCTAACTGCGGGCCGGCACCCCGGAGTGAGCCGATCAGCCGGTCGGCGAGCTTGTCGCCGTCATGGAGCAGGCCTTCGAAGGCCACTTCGCGGGCGATGGTGCCATCGTAAAAGAACAAGGCGATGCTTTGGCCGGTGCCTGGTATGTGGTAGCGGTAAGCCCTGGAAGTATCCAATGTTTGTTCGTTGACCGGTTGCCAGGAGGTGTGGCCGGCCGGTTTTACGGCCTTGGCTTGTCGTGGGGCCAGTATGGTAAACCGGATGCCGTGGGCAGCGAGTAGTTTGAGCGTGTCGGTATTGACGGCAGTCTCGGGTAGCCACATGCCTTCGGGCTTGCGGCCGAATCGCGCTTCAAAATCACGGATGCCCCACAGGATTTGGATTTCCCGGTCGCGAGGGTCATCGAGCGGCAAGATGGTGTGGTTGAATGCCTGGGCGATGGCATTGCCGTGGCCGCCAAACAGGGATTGGCTGGTGCGATCGGCTTCTAATATGGCATGATAGGTCTCTTGATCATGTCGCTCGATCCAGGATAGCAGGGTAGGGCCGAAATTGAAGCTGATATGGGTATAATTGTTTACGATGGAGCGGATGGCGCCGTCGCCATTCAGGATGCGTGCGGCGCGGTTGGGCGCATAGCACTCAAAGTTGATGCGTTCGTTCCAATCGTGAAAGGGGCGGGCGGACTCCTGGGCTTCGATGTATTCGAGCCAGGGATTTTCGCGAGGGGGTTGGTAAAAGTGGCCGTGGATGCAGACGTATTTTTTCATTGTCAGAGCGTTGCTTCACTGATGTGCCGGCGCCCGGTAAGCAAGCGGGACGCCTGATGTGCCGGGTCGGGGTACAGGTATAGTACTTTGGCGGGGATTATCTTTTTGGCAGGATGCCCGATTGCCGGGCGGCAAGCGGGCGCAAGTTAGTCCGTTTTGGTACGTGGGTCAATAGTAGTGCGGAGATTACTTTACATACTCCTTGCGCTCCACGACGGTGATACTGCCTTTGTCCGTGATCAAATATCCCATGTCATAGCAGAAGAAGTAGGTGGATCCTTTCCTGGTGACATAGGTGTTGGTATGATAGTTAAAGTTGAAACCGGCCTCGGTCAGCATTTTTCTGGAGACGGATGCCTTTTGGCCCGGGCACAGCTTTCGTAGGATTTTGCGGTTCTTTTTCAGGATACCGTTGACGCTCCGGATCATCCGCTGCAATTCGGTGTTTTGGCGGTTGTTGTAGGCGGAGCGGCATTGGTCACAGCAAAATTTTTTGTCCACACGCCCGTGGATTTTGGTCCCGCACTCGATACACAGACGGTCTTCCATAGCAATAGATTTGATAGTTTTGCGCGGAAAGGTAGTAAAATTTTGTGCAAATTCAAAAAACACGGTAACTGTTGACTCCACCCCACTCAAAAAAATACGCTGCGTGAGCGTGTGCCAAATTTTCTTCTGCCTGGATTATTGATTAATTGAGGAATCGAAGAACCGAGGAACCGAGGAATCGAAGAACCGACAGCCCGGACTTTTTGGAGTAGGCTCACTATTTATACTCGTTACGAACAGGTTTGGGACAAGTCTTGGGAATATCGAACACCGTTTACTTGTACTGAGCTTGTCGAAGTAACGAATGAAGATTTGAGAAGTGGGCACTTCGACTTCGCTCAGTGACCACGTTTCGACTGGCTCAGGGATTCCTTCTAAAATCTCAAATCGGTGTTCCTTGTTCGATATTCAATCGTCCCAAAACAAATCGCTTTGAGTATAAGAGCTCCGGTTATTAGGGATCGAATAGGCATTTTTTCGCAAAAACTGTGGGTGCTAAATAATTACACATAAAAAAATATTACCTTTGTCGCACAAAATGGTTGGATGCGCTACTTTTTGTCCGGCTTTGGTCTCTTTCTGCTTCTGGCGTTCTTTGTGAGTAACTGGTACGCGTACCGGCCGGTACGGGCTTCGATGTCTGATGTGGAGACAGAAATGCCCGGTGCCGTCATCAAGCTTGGACCGGATATGCTGTTGCGTACGGCGGATTATGAGGTGATGGACCGGCTTGCCCGCCGGATGCGTCACCAGCCCCAAGCAATATTACGCGTGGAGGTGCGGGCGCCGGAGGCGCAGTTGTATCGGGTACAGAATATGCTGACCGTTATTTTTCAGGATCAGGGGGTGGATTCAACCAGAATTGATTTTTTTCGTACAATAACCGACCCCAAAGTTCCATCGGAGGTTCTATTCCGGATTATGCCTTAGTGCGGACTATCGGGTGAGGGTGGCTTCGAGAGCCTCAGCCACCTGAGAGCCTCAGGCGCCTGAAGACTTGGCTTTCCGACTATCAAACATGCTATGCTGCTTTTTTGACGCCATTGCAAAATGGACAAAACGGATTGGTATATGCAGTTATGGCATTTGTTTGATGGTGTGCGCAGTTCCGAAGGACTGGTAATGTTTTCTGCCCTGGCGTTGGCTTATGGGCTGGGTCTCTTCTCTATGTTTGGCTGGCGGCGCCGCAAGCTCAGGTCTGTCAGGAGAAGGTTCCAGGAGATGCAAACGGAAAGAGTACGGCTCCAGTCCCGCCTTGATGAACTGACCCAGGCCCGTGATCTGTTGGGCGATGAGTCACTGGATCCGGTGGATCGTATTGATATGTGGGACAAAGAGATGCAAAAGTTTAAGATTCAATTTCAGGACAGCATTGAGTTTTATTTGCACAGTATCGAGGAGCTCATCGAAAGCAATCACGAGTTGACGAGGCGGATGCGAATCCTGGAGCGCGAAAATCAAGCACTGATCAAGCAGGTCTGGAGCGATGAAGCAGGTTTGGCGGGATTCAAAAATGATATCTCTGACTCAGACTCCGATGAGGCGCCGCGCAAAGCCGGAAAGGAAGCCGAGGCGAAAGAAGCTGCCAAAAATGTAAAGAGCTGGGTCAAGGCATTGCAGAAGAAAAATTACACAAAAGACGATCTGACGGCCATCAAAGGCATCTCCGACGAACTGGAAAAGCGCATCAATGCATTGGGGATTATCAGCTACGAGCAGCTGAGTCAGTTGGATGATGCCTTGATTGAGGACTTGGCCAAGGCCATCCAATACTTTGCCGGTCGCATCAAAAAGGAGGACTGGGTCGGTCAGGCTTATCAATACCGACACAAATCGCGGAAGAACTAATCACGGCCCAGCTTGTCAATGATGATCCGGGCCAGCTCCTCGCCAATCAACTCCTGCGCCCGGACGGTGGATGCCCCGATGTGCGGCGTGACGGAAATCTTAGGGTGCCGGAGCAGGCGTGGGTCCGGTGTCGGCTCCCCGGCAAAAACGTCCAAGCCGACACCGAACAATTTACCGTTGTCCAACGCTTGCAAAAGTGCGTTTTCATCAATGACACCACCGCGGGCGGCATTGATCAAGA
>JALVEF010000116.1 GCA_027031185.1 Saprospiraceae bacterium | reverse complement strand
TACCCGCCGATTTTTCTTATGACAACCGACCGCTCCGCCCCAGGCACTTCTTGCCCATCTCTCTCGACGGCGTCGAAGAAGGAGACTTTACCTTGGTCTATGGCTTCCCGGGACGCACCAACGAATACCTGCCCTCCTTTGCCGTCCGGCAAATTCAAGACGTCCTGGACCCCGCCCGCATCCAAATTCGGGAGCGCGCCCTGGGAATCCTGGACGAGGCCATGCGTGCCGACCCGCAGGTGCGCCTGCAGTACACCGCCAAATACGCACGCATCGCCAACTACTGGAAGAAGTGGATCGGCGAGCGCACGGGCCTGATCCGCACCGGCGCCGTGGATAAAAAAAACGCCGCCGAAGCCGAATTCATCAAACGGATCAAAGCCAAGCCACAGTGGCAGGCCCGATACGGCAACCTCCTGACCCAAATGCAAAAAAGCTACACTCATCTGCAGCAAGTCGCCCTGTATCGCGAATACTACCACGAGATATTCTTCCGCCATATTGAAATCTTCAAGCCGGCCAACTCGCTCCGGCGATTGCTCACCAAAGCCGGGGACAAAGACTTCGACGAACAGGTACACAAAAACCGCGCTTCGCTGGAACACTTTTACAAGGACTACCGGCCGGAGCTGGACCGCAAGGTCTTCCGCGCGCTCATCCAACTGTTCAAAGACAGCGTCGCCGCGGACTACTACCCCACTCTCCTGGCGGACAAGTTCAATGCGGGGACGACAGTGGACCAACTGACCGCCGACCTGTACGATCACAGTATCCTGACTAAGCCCCAAGTACTCTACCGCGCCATTGACACCGGACAGTGGAAACGCATCCAACAAGATCCCGCCTACCGGCTCTTTTTGGACATCCTGGATACCTACCGGACAAAAATTGCCGCGCCGTACGGCGCGCTCAAAGCCCCGGTGGACAGTTTGCAGCGCCAATATATGGCCGCCCTGATGGAAGTCTTCCCCGACAAAAAATTCTACCCCGATGCCAACGGCACCATGCGCGTCGCCTACGGCCAGGTCAAGGGCTACCAACCCCGCGACGGCGTCTATTACGTGCCACAGACCTACCTGGACGGTGTCATCGCCAAATACGTGCCCGGCGACTACGAATTTGACCTGCCCCGGCGACTGCTGGACCTGTACAAGGCCCGTGACTACGGCCCCTATGCCGACAAAAACGGCAAACTCCCCGTCAACTTCCTCGGCTCCAATCACACCACCGGCGGCAATTCCGGCTCTGCCGTCATTGATGCCTACGGCAACCTGATCGGACTCAACTTCGACCGCGTATGGGAAGGCACCATGAGTGACCTGTACTTTGACGAGTCCATCTGCCGCAACATCATGGTGGACATCCGCTACGTCGTCTGGATCATGGACAAGTACGCCCATGCACAGCGCCTCGTCCATGAACTCAAATTCGTCCACCCCAAACAGGCACACAAAAAGAAACCCTGGGAAAAGACCAGAAAAAAATGGTAATCAACCCACAGATGCCGGGCGCACGGCACAACCTCCAACCACACCGGCCGTAAAACGGCCGGTAAACTTTTTCACCGGAAAGCACCTCAGATGAAAATTAAGGCATTCAGGGCGCTACACCCCAATTTTAACCTCCTCACCTCGCCCGACTCCTTTACCAGTGAAATCAAAAAAAACTTCAAGGAACTCCTGGCATCCGGCTTGATTGAAATCGAAAAAAAGCCCGCTTTTTTCATCTACCGGATTATGGATGGCGACCAGGCGCATACCGGATTGATCACCGGCACCGACATCCGGGAATACCTGCAAAACAATATTAAAAAACACGAACAAACCCTCAACGCGCGCGAGCAAACTCAACTAAACCGCATCCTCCAATGGAACACCACGCTCAAACCCATCTTGCTGGTGTACAAAAAAGTGCCCGCCATCGCCAAAATGCTGCGCGATGTCACCTCCAAGCGAAAACCCGACTTCGAAGTGAGCTTTGAATCCTCCCCACAGATTCATAAGTTTTGGCGTATCGAAGACAAAAATTGGCACAAGAAGATCTCCGCCCTGTTTAAGGAAAAAGTCAAGACCGCATATATCGCTGATGGCCATCACCGCATCGCCGGCACCGCCGCACTCTACGAAAAGTTTCCCAAAATGCACTATGACCAGGCATTCACCGCATACTTTTCGTTCGATGAGGTGACCATCCTGCCATACAATCGAGTCATCTCCAACCTCCACGGCAAAAGTCCGGCCCGCTTCATCGCCGAGCTGTCCCAATTCATGAAAATCAAGCCGCTGACCAAACCGGCCGTCCCTCGTCACAAGCACCAGATCACGATGCTGCTCCGTCACGAATGGTACCGGCTCGAATGGCGCAAACGCAAAATCAGCAAACTGGCCGCCGGAGAACCCGTCTTACTCGACAGTCACCTGCTCAACCTCTTCGTCTTTTCCCGTCTCGGCATCAAAGACCCCCGGTCGGATCGCCGCATCACCTACGTCGGAGGCAACGAAGGCCTGGAAGGCATCATCCGCCGTGTGGGAGACGACCCCGCCAAGATCGGCTTCTGCTTGTACCCCGTGGACATAGCCGAACTGGTCCGGATCTCCGATCTCGACAAAACACTCCCCCCGAAATCCACCTGGTTTGAACCACGCCTCAAAAACGGCCTGATTATGAAGGCCTTCGAATAACCCAAACGCAAAGCCTTTCTAGAAAGTAACTGTTTAGGTACCCGCTGTTTTTGCGCTAAAATGGCCTTTTTGCCCCTGTTTTTGCAAAAATTTTCTCACGTAGCGCTGCTACGCATCGAAAATTTTCGCTTCAACAGGAACAAAAATGCCTATTTTATCCCTAAAAACAGGAGCACCTAAACAGTTACTCTAGAAAAAAAGTTTGCGCAGCCCGCACTTACTTGCCCGCCGTGGGGGCAAAGGCACCATACCCCGGCAAAGTGCAAGTGCGAGTAGCAAAGCAAGTAAGTGCGGTTCGCGCATGGTGACCTTTGCCAATACCCGGCCCCGGGACATACACACCGGCTATAATGCCCGGCAGATGGCAAAACCACCCGGGAAGCCCCATACGTGAATAGCCAAATCATCACCAGATCCGGTGCACACGGCTCTGTCTATCAGGCATCCCGGCCCATTCCACGCTGGGCATTTCTCGGAATCCGTGCATGCCCCGGCAAATAACCACGGGACGACGCTACGTGCGACCCTTTCACACTCCGTGCTACTTGCAGGCCCGCCGGGCCTGCAAGTAGCACGGAGACGCTCCACACCAATACCGAAAAATTTTTCATTACTTTTGCCCCAAGCTATCAAACCGTTATCCATGCGCAAGCATATTCTATTGGTACTGACTTCCTTGCTCATCCACGCCATGCAGGCACAGCAGAAGCCGGCGTCCCCTGTCCTGACAGCACGGGACAGCGTCATCATGACCCTGGATGAAGCCAACCGCATGTTTGTCACCCACACCGTCCGGGCCGGCCAGAGTCTGTACAGCATCGGCAAATTTTTCGGTGTCCCCGTTGAGCGGATTCTGTTTTACAACCCCGGCAAAAAAGCCGGTGCCCTGTCCATCGGTGACAAGCTGACCATCCCCCTGCGCAAGCGCGCCATCATCCGCTTCCGCCGCAAGAACTTTAACAAAAAGAAGTACGCTCCCCTGTTTTATCGCGTGCGCAAAGGAGACACCGCCTACGGCATTGCCAAGCGCATATTCAAAATGCCGGTGGACTCTCTGATGGCCCGCAACCGGAGCCTCAAAAACGGCATCCACCCGGGACAGCTGCTGCACGTAGGATGGATCAGCCTAAACGGCGTCAAAAACACCAAAGGCCCCGGCGGTGTACGCCCTCGCCATCCCCTGGCGGGCGAAGTCTATCGCGAGCGCATGCGCTTCATGAAAGACACCATCAATGGACGCAAAATCTATCAACAGCGCGGCATCGCCTACTGGCCCAAAGACAATGTCCAAAATGGCAGTTTATATGCCCTGCACCGCCACGCCAAAATCGGCTCCGTCATCAAAGTCACCAACCCGATGACAGGCATCACCCTCTACGCCCGCGTCGTCGGCCGATTCCAACCCCGCAAAATGCCCGCCGGCACCAAAGTCGTCCTCTCCCCCGCCGCCGCCGGATACCTCGGCGCCATTGACCCCAAGTTCTACACTGAAATCGAATACTATCGGTAAAGAACGGTGTAGCGGTGTAGCGGTGTAGCGGTTTAACGGTTTAGCGGCCCCGCACTTACTTGCTTTGCCAGACTTTAGGTTTGCCCCTTTCCGCTTATGCTTATTGAAAAATGAGCGCTATTTGCCCCGCGCTTATGTGCAAGTAAGTGCGGGAAGTGTACCCCGTTGACCTTCGACCTTGTACCGTGGACCGTCAAACAGCAAGTAAGTGCGCGACAAGTTCAACCATTAACATTCCGACAA
>JALVEF010000115.1 GCA_027031185.1 Saprospiraceae bacterium | reverse complement strand
CCGCAAGGCCGGGCAAAAGGCATCCACCTGATCAATAGATAACTGTTTAGGCGCTCCTGTTTTTAGGGATAAAACAAGCATTTTTGCACAAAAACAACAGGTAGCAAAATAGTTACCAAAAAACAAGCAAGCGCCCAACCACAAACAAAACTCAACACGATCACCTATTTTTGCATCCACAAATCCGGCCATGGAAAAGTTAGTGGACATCGAAAAGGTCTTTGAAGAAAAAAATCCCAAGCTGCTCAAAATCATGCCGCGCTTCGTCATCAACTACCTCAAGCGCATCACCCACGAAGATGACGTAAACCAACGCATGTATGAACTGCGCGACGTCAAAGACGCCGAATTCTGCAAAGCCGTCATCGAATACTTCGGCGCCAAAGTAATCGCCAAAGGCCTCGAGAACATCCCCCGAACCGGCGGCGTCCTCTTTGCCTGCAACCACCCGCTCGGCGGCATGGATGCCATGGCCCTGGTACAGGTAGTCCATCCCATCCGGCCCGACATCAAGTTCATCGTCAACGACGTCCTGCTCAAGATTGACAATATCAAATCCATGTTCCATGGCGTCAACAAGCACGGCCCCACCGCACGGGAATCGCTCCGGCGCGTACAAGAATTATTCGCCGGCGACGATGCCATCTTCATCTTCCCCGCCGGCCTGGTATCGCGTCGCCGCAAAGGAATCATCCGCGACCTGGAGTGGAAAAAGACCTTCATCACCCAGGCCAAACGCAACCGCAAACCCGTCGTCCCCGTCTATCTGGGCGGCCGCCTGTCCAATTTCTTCTACCGCCTGGCCAACCTGCGCACGGCCCTCGGCATCAAATCCAACATTGAAATGCTCTATCTGGCGGACGAAATGTTCAAGCAAAAGGGCGTGACCATTCCCATCGTCTTCGGCAAACCCATCCCGCCGGAGACCTTCGACAAGTCCAAATCCGACTACGAATGGGCCCAGTGGGTCAAAGAAAAGGCCTATGCGCTCAAGGACCGGCTCTGACACCGACAAATTGATCAAGTGTTCGTATTTTCGCCGCTCATAGCGCACACAAACCCATCATGAAAAAGGAAGTCCCGATTATTCCTCCCATTGACAGGGATTTGATTCGTCAGGAATTAACCCCTCAACGTTTTGTGCGCAAAACCAAAAGACTTGACAACGAAGTCTATATCGTCAACCACCACAACGCCCCAAACGTCGTGCGCGAAATCGGCCGGCTGCGCGAACTTTCCTTCCGGTCATCCGGCGGCGGCACCGGTATGGCGCTGGATCTCGATGAGTTTGACACTTCCGAACGCTGCTACGAACAGATGATCATCTACAACCCGCGCGACCGCGAAATTGTCGGCGGCTATCGTTTCATTGATTGTGCAAAAGCCTACAATCCGGCGACCGGCCAATATGAACTCTCCACACTCCACTACTTCGATTTTTCGCCCCTGTTTTACGAAAAGTACTTACCACACACCATCGAACTGGGCCGCTCCTGGATCCAACCCGCCTACCAGTCCGGCAATACCGACTCCCGCCAAAGCCTCTACGCACTCGACAATCTGTGGGACGGCCTCGGCGGAATCGTCGCCACGCACCCCCATGTCGAATACCTCTTCGGCAAAGTCACCATGTACCCCGACTTCGACCGGATGAGCCGCGATGCCCTGCTTCACTTTATGCACTACTACTTCCCCGACCCCGACCGGCTCGTCGTACCCAAAAAGCCCCTCGGCTTCGACTTTCCCCGGGAAAACTTTCTCGACATTTTCGAAGGCAAAGACTACAAAACCGGCTATCGCAACCTGGTGCGATTCATGCGAAGCCGCAACCACAACATACCACCACTCATCAACAGCTACATGAATTTGTCGTCCACCATGAAGGTATTCGGCACCGCTATGAACAACGACTTCGGCGCCGTCGAAGAGACCGGCATCTTGGTTACCATCGCTGATATCCGGCCCAGCGTGCTCCAACGCTATTTAATGAAAAACCCGGAAAACAAACAGCCTGACAACCACACAACCACCTGATAATCAACAAATTATGAACAAACCAGGCGTCAAGGTATTCGCGCCGGCAACCGTGGCCAATCTCGCCTGCGGCTTTGATATTCTGGGCCTGGCACTGGACGCACCGGGCGATGAAATCATCGCGCACAAGACGGCCGACGCGGGACAAGTGGTCATCACCAAAATCACCGGCGACGGCAAACAATTGCCGCGTGACCCCGCGCGCAATACGGCCGGCGTCGCAGCCAAAGCGCTTTTGGATGACCAACGCGCGCCCTTTGGCCTGGAGCTGGAGATCCACAAGAAAATGCCTATCGGCAGCGGACTCGGCAGCAGCGCGGCCAGTGCCGTGGCGGCCGTCGTGGCGGCCAACGCATTCTTGCGCCCGCGCCTGCAGCGACGCGAACTCCTGCCCTATGCCGTCGCTGGTGAGCAAGTGGCATCCGGTGCCGCTCATGCCGACAATGTAGCGCCTGCCCTCTTGGGCGGCATCATTCTTGCCAAAGGCCCGGACGATGTCCACCGTATCATGACACCGAAGGGATTGACCGTTGTCGTGGTGTATCCCAAAATTGAAATACTGACCAAGGAAGCCCGCAGCATCCTGAAACCGGATATCGGCCTGGGCGATCACATTGCCCAATGCGCCCATCTCGCCGGTTTCATCCTGGGTCTGGAGCGCAGCAATTTTGACCTGATTCGTCACTCCCTCAAAGATCTGATCATCGAACCGCAACGTGCCCGGCTCATCCCCGGCTTTTATGACGTAAAAGACGCCGCCCTGGCGCAGGGTGCCCTGGGATGCAGCATTTCCGGCGCCGGCCCGTCCGTCTTCGCTCTGTGCGACAATACGCTCATCGCTCAAAAAACCGCCCGTGCCATGGTAAACGCCTTCGCCAGACACAAAATCGAAGCCCTGCCGTATATTTCACCGGTAAACCCCCAAGGCGCAAAAATTTACTGATGAAGTTATACAGCACCAACAATCCCAACCACGTCGTTTCCCTCCGCGAAGCGGTACTAGCATCCCTACCTCCGGACAACGGGCTGTACATGCCCACGAAACTGCCACCCCTGCCCGATACTTTCTTTTCGGCATTGCCACGGTTCAGCTTTGCCGAACTCTCCTTTGAAGTGGCCCGCCACCTGCTGGGCGATGACATTCCAGGCACCGAATTACTCCAAATCGTGTCCGAAGCCATCAATTTTCCGGCGCCCACGGTCCAATTGGACGAAAAAACCCACGTTTTGGAGCTTTTTCACGGCCCCACGCTGGCTTTTAAGGATTTCGGTGCGCGCTTTATGGCGCGCGTGATGTCCTATTTCAACCGCCACGCCGACCGCCACCTGACCATCTTGGTCGCCACGTCGGGTGATACAGGCGGAGCCGTCGCGGCCGGTTTCTATAAAACCCCCGGTATAGATGTCGTCATCTTGTACCCAAAGGGCAAGGTCAGCGGCCTGCAAGAAAAACAACTGACAACACTGGGCGAAAACATCACGGCGCTGGAAGTGTCCGGCAGCTTTGACGACTGTCAGCGCCTGGTCAAGCGAGCATTTCTGGACCCCGACTTGCGAGC
The DNA here is from genome assembly GCA_027031185.1 of Saprospiraceae bacterium. Lineage (GTDB taxonomy): Bacteria > Bacteroidota > Bacteroidia > Chitinophagales > Saprospiraceae > HyVt-613. Next base: position 849 of record JALVEF010000115.1, on the reverse strand, counting down.
CCGGATGCGGCTCAGCTCCGCCAATTCAATTAATATCGCGCGCCTCATCCCGCAGTCTTTCTACTATTTTGAAGCGTGGAAACAGGTTTTTGACGGTATTCCACCCGTTTTTGTGACCCCGAGCGGCAATTTCGGCAATATCACCGCGGGACTGCTGGCTCAAAAACTCGGCTTGCCCGTCAGGCGTTTTGTCGCCGCCAACAACGCCAACGACGTATTCAAAACCTATCTGGAGACCGGTGACTACAAGCCGCGTCCATCCATACCTACCATATCCAATGCCATGGACGTCGGCGCTCCTTCCAATTTTGCCCGCATCCTGGCGCTGTTTGGTTCCACGTGGAACATCGTGCGCCAACACATGCAGGCCTTTGCCTTCGACGACGAAGCCACCAAACGCGCCATCGAAACGGCCTTCGACCGGTTCAAGTACGTTTTCGACCCCCATGGCGCTGTCGGCTTTTTAGCCCGGGAAGCGTATCGGCGGGGATCGCCCGCCGATACGGCCATCATCCTCGAAACCGCGCATCCCGCCAAGTTTCTCGACGTCATTCCCCCGCGCATTGCCCGAAACGTCATTATTCCGGAGCGTCTCGCATCTCTCCGCACTAAAACCAAGGTGGCCACACCCATTTCTGCCCACTTCGACGAGCTCAAGCAATTTCTCCTCTATCGCTAATGTTCCACGTGGAACATGGTCAGCCACGGCCATAAAATGTTCCACGTGGAACATCATAAAGAGAAAGTAACTGTTTAGGTGCTCCTGTTTTTAGGGATAAAATAGGCATTTTTGTTCCTGTTGAAGCGAAAATTTTCGATGCGTAGCAGCGCTACGTGAGAAAATTTAGT
>JALVEF010000114.1 GCA_027031185.1 Saprospiraceae bacterium | reverse complement strand
GCTTTAGCTGACGGTCAAAAAGCAATATAATAACCGGGACTTTAGTCCCGAAGATGAGCCGGAACCAGGGGCTAAAGCACCTAATTATTTTCTGCTTCTCTACCCAGCGGCTGAAGCCGCCGGCAAATGATAATGTCCTTTTTCTGCTTCACTTATCGGCTGAAGCCCCCGGCAAAGAGTTTTCACCTTGCCTTGTCTTGCCGAGATCCGGCAAATCATTAAAAGACCTCAAAAATCCCGGCGATTCCCTGGCCGCCACCAATACAGGCGGTGACCATGCCGTATTTCTTATTCCGCGCCTGGAGTTCGTTGATGATTTGGGTAGTCAGTTTGGCGCCGGTACAACCGAGCGGGTGACCGAGCGCGATGGCGCCACCGTTGACATTGGTCTTTTCAAGGTCCAGGCCCAACTCTTTGATAACGGCCAGGGACTGCGTCGCAAAAGCCTCGTTGAGTTCGATTAAGTCAATATCATCCAACTTCAGCCCCGCCTGTTTGAGCGCCTTGGGCACGGCGGCGATGGGGCCAATACCCATATAAAGTGGGTCCACGCCGGCTACCGCACTGGTAATCAGGCGGGCGATGGGCTTGAGATTGTATTCTTTGACGATGCGCTCACTGACGACAAGCACAAATGCCGCTCCGTCGGACATCTGAGAAGAATTGCCGGCCGTGGCGATGCCCCCTTTGGCAAAGGCAGGCCGAAGCTTGGAGAGTACTTCCATATTGGTATCCGGCCGCACGCCTTCATCCACTTCCATGACGAATTCTTTTTCCCGGCGCTTGCCGTCTTCCACCCACACTTCTTTGACCTTGATGGGGACGATTTGGCTCTTGAATTTTCCTTCGCGGATGGCCTTGGCGGCTCGTTGGTGGGAGCGGACGGCAAACTCATCGGACATTTCACGCGTGATGTCATACTTGCGGGCCACCGCTTCGGCCGTAATGCCCATACTCACGATATATTCGGGATGATGGACCGCCACTTCATAGTCAGGAGCAAACTTATAGCCAGCCATGGGAATCATGCTCATGCTCTCTGCACCGCCAGCCAAAATTACCTCACCCATACCTGCCTTAATTTTGCCGACAGCCATGGCAATCGTCTCCAGGCCGGAGCCGCAATAGCGGTTGACGGTCACACCCGGCACGTCCTTGCCGAAGGCCCGGAGTGATATCTGGCGTCCCATTTGGAGGCCTTGCTCGCCTTCAGGGTTGGCACAGCCCACAATCACATCGTCTATCAGGGCCGGATCCAACTCCGGCACCTCCTGCATGATATGATGCAAGACCTCGATGGCCAGCTGATCCGAACGTTTGTTCTTGAAGCTGCCCTTTTTGGCCTTTCCGACTGCGGTACGGTAAGCTTTGATGATATAGGCGTCCATTTTACTTGGTGATTATACTGCGGAAGAATGGACGCAAATTAGTTACTTTTTCCGATACACAAGCCAATAATCCCGTTTTTCCGGGCAAAGTATATCGCCCTCCCCTCAAAGACTTGCATTGCTGCCAAATTGCCATCAATTTTGGCTTTAAATTGAGTACCCCCCGACATTTGTATCAATACCTCCCACCCTTTCGTAATACCAGCACCAAAAAGATAAGTGATCAGCTTGATACACTTGTCATTAGCACAAAAATTGCGGGGACCCAAATAGTTGCTGGAATAAAGTAAACAACCCCATAAGAACGCAATTATTCGCTATGAGAAAACTACCTGCCGCTATTGGCGCCATTTGCCTGGTGCTACTAGGGACGCCAGGCCCGGCACAAAACCTGTGGATCAACGAGTTTTTGGCCTCCAATGACTCCATCTATCCCGACAATTACGGCGAATTTGAAGACTGGGTCGAATTATACAATCCCGGTGACACAGCCATTGACCTGGGCGGATACTATTTCACTGATGATCTCAACCAACCGGACAAGTGGCAAGTGCCGACAAACCGTCCGGACAGCACCACGATACCGCCGGGAGGTTTTATGGTCTTTTTCTTTGATAAGGATCCGGAGCAAGGCGTCCTCCACGTCAACGCCAAACTCAACGCCACAGGCGAAGACATCGGCATCTTTGATGCCAATCTCAATCCCATTGACACCGTCAGCTTTGGCCCCCAAACACCGAATATTTCCCAGGGGCGACCGGTAGAAGGAGACACAATTTGGACGTTCTTCCCCAACCCGACCCCGGGGGCACCCAACGCGGGGGGAGCCAGTCAGGCCGCCCCGCCTATTTTCTCTAAAACGTCCGGGATTTTCAACGCACCGTTCCAGTTGAGCCTGTTCAACACCACACCCGGAACGGCGATTTATTATACCACGGACGGCAGTTTGCCCACCGTATCGAGTGCGCAATATCAGACACCTATCCCCATTGACTCTTCGATGACGGTCCGCGCCATAGTGAAGGGGGGAGGCTATGTCCCGAGTGAAGTGATCACACAGGCGTATCTCATCGGGGTACATCACAACTTCCCCGTCACGTTTTTGACGTTTGATCCGAAAGACTTCTATGATACACTCACGGGCATTTACACCAACTGGGATCAGGACCTCAAGGCGGAGGGTATCGTCACTTTTTTCGAAACGGACGGCAGTATGGCCTTCCAACAGCCTACTGATATCAAAATCCAAGGTTCGTCCAGTGCCGAATTTCCCCATAAATCACTTTCATTAAAAGCACATAACTATCTGGGTAAAAAGAAATTCCAGTACCCCGTCTTCCCAGACCAGCCCTTTGACGAATACCGGAGCTTCCTGCTCCGCAATTCGGGTCAGGACTGGGACAAAACCTTCTTCCGCGATGCCTATTCCGCTTCACTTGTCGCCGACCTGCGGGGGGAAGACACCATCCTGTCTCCGCCCAAACTCTATCTGCAAGCTTATCGCCCGACGATTGCCTACTTCAACGGCGAATACCGCGGCATTTACAACATTCGCGAACGCCTGGACAAGGGCTATATGAAGCAGCATTTCGGTCTCGAACCGGGCGAGTATGATTTTATGGAAGGTGTAGATGGTGTCAAAAAAGGCGATTGGGACGACTGGTTGGATTTTATGAATTTCTTGCTCTACAACGACATGAGCGTACCGGCCAACTATGATTCGTTGCAAAAGCGGCTCGACGTGGATGCCTACATGGATTACGTCATTTTCAACATTTACCTCAACAACGTGGACTGGCCTGCCAACAACAGTCTGCGGTGGAGGGAAAAGTCTCCGGACGGGAAATGGCGCTGGCTGGTCTCTGATTTGGACTTCACCTACTCACTGGTCAATGTGGGGGATACCATCGGCAATTCGGGAGACTACACGATCAATGCCCTCGAACGGCTCTACAACGATTCCGGTTGGGAATGGCCCAATCCCGAATGGTCCACCCGGGTATTTCGCGCTTGTGTGCAAAACGACCAATGGCGGCACCGCTTCATCAACCGGATGGCCGACCAGCTCAACGTATTGTACACACCTCAGCGGATGTACACCCGCTTGAATGAATTTAAGTCCCGGTATGCGCCTGAAACCGCTGCGCATATATGCAAATGGTTTGACTGCTTCCTGCTCTGGGACCAAAACATTGATGTGATGAAGTACTTCATCTCCGGCCGCCAGGGGGCTGTCCGGACCCACTTCCTGGAAAAGTACCCTGAGCTCACGGACACCGTACGCGTCACCCTGGATGTGGAGCCGGCGGGCAGCGGACGCATCGAATTTAGTACACTTCATCTGTCACCAGACAATCTTCCCTGGTCGGGGATGTACTTTGCGGGGATTGACATCCCCGTAAAGGCCATCCCCGCGGACGGTTACGAATTTGTGGGCTGGTCGGACGCCACACTGACAGACGCAGAGACCCAAGTGGTTTTCCCTCACGGGGGCAACCGCCAACTCACGGCACATTTCCAAAAAATCGTGGCCACGAACGAGCCATCCGGACAGGCTCCGTCTCTCACCCCAAATCCATGTACGGATTACGTCACGATCACTGTTCCCGAAAGTTGTACGCGGCTCATCGTTACGGATATCGCCGGGCACGAAATCGTGAGCCGCCCGGCGTCCGGCCGGCGGGTTCAAATCGAGACGGCCCAATGGGCTCCGGGCATCTATTGGGTACAACTTCGGATGAAGGGACGGGCTCCATTCATCATAAAACTGGTCAGGCAGTAGTCACAGGCCGGACCGGCGCCGCCGCCGCAAGGCCTTTTTCTTCTTTTTGACTTCGGCCGCGGCCAGTTCGCTTTGCACGGCCATCTCCAATTGGGTGACCGCCGCCTGAATATACTTCATGATCACGGGAAAATCGTCCGAAGTCACACAGCGTTCCTCCCGCCCGGGGAAAATTTCACGGAAAGGTATTTTCCGGTTGAGCGAAAAGCGGAGTTCATACATATTTTGAAGGCGTGCCGTAGCAGCCGGTACGGTTAACACGACCGGAGACCGGTTTT
>JALVEF010000113.1 GCA_027031185.1 Saprospiraceae bacterium | reverse complement strand
GCCGCATCCCCTCTATGATTTTTTGGGGCCCGCCCGGCACAGGCAAGACCACCCTCGCCTCTATCATTGCCGAAACCACACAAAAGCCCTTTTACAAGCTTTCCGCCATCAATGCCGGTGTCAAACAAGTCCGCGAAATCATCGAAAAGGTCAAAAAAGACCGCTTTTTTGACCACCCCAACGCCATCCTTTTCATTGACGAAATACACCGGTTCAGCAAATCACAACAAGACGCCCTCCTCGGCGCCGTCGAAAAGGGCACCATCACGCTTGTCGGAGCGACCACCGAGAATCCTTCCTTTGAAGTAAACAGCGCCCTCCTCTCCCGAGCCCAAGTTTATACGCTCGAATCCCTGGGCAAAGACGAACTGCTCACACTTCTCAACCGGGCCTTGGAGCGTGATGACTGGCTGCGATCCAAAAACATCCGTTTGAAAGAATACAATGCCATCCTTCGACTGAGTGGCGGCGATGCCCGCAAACTCTACAATGCGCTGGAACTCCTGGCTAATACCGCTCCGGGGGACAAACCGCTCGTCATCACCGATGCGCTGGTCGAAAAGACCATACGCGAAAATTTCGCACGCTACGACAAGTCCGGTGAGATGCACTACGACATTATATCCGCCTTTATCAAGTCGGTCCGCGGGAGCGATCCCAACGCCGCCCTCTACTACCTCGCCGCCATGCTCCACGCAGGCGAAGACATCCTCTTTATCGCCCGAAGACTCATCATCCTCGCCGCCGAAGACATTGGCCTGGCCAATCCCAATGCACTCCTGCTGGCCAACGCCTGCTTTCAGGCATGCCACCGCATCGGCATGCCGGAGGCCCGCATCATCCTGGCCGAGACCACTATCTATCTGGCCAATTCACCCAAAAGCAACTCCGCCTACCTCGCCATTGACCGCGCACTCGCTCTCATCAAGCGCGAAGGAATAGCCCCCGTGCCCCTCCACCTCCGCAATGCACCTACCAAGCTAATGCGTGACATCGGATACGGCAGCGCGTATAGCTATCCACACGACAGCCCGGGCGCATTTGCCGCTCAGGAATACCTGCCGGAGGGCCTCTCCGGCAAACTTTTTTATTCCCCTAAAGACAATCCCGCCGAGGAAAAGGCCCGACGTCGCTTACGCCAATTGTGGCGCAAAAAATACGGCTATTGAACCGCATTTTACCCGTACGGCACTATCAAATTAGGCGTACCTTTGCCCGCACATTCCCTTGCCAAAAAATATGACATGAAGAAAAAAAAAGTAGCCATCAACGGCTTCGGACGCATCGGCAGGCACCTGTTTCGTCACCTCGTCCAAATGAAGGACATCAAAGTCGTCGCCATCAACGACCTGGGCGACCTGTCCACCTTGGTCCATTTGCTCCGCTACGATACCGCCCAAGGCCCTTTTGAAAAAAGTTTATCCATCCTGCCGGATGGATTCAAAGTTGGCAGCAGCAAGATCCTGGCCTTTTCCGAACGTGACCCCGCCAACCTACCCTGGAAAAAACTCGGCATTGACATAGTGGTCGAGTGCACCGGGCATTTCCGCACCAAAGATCTCGCATCGCGCCACCTGACCGCCGGTGCCCGTAAAGTCATACTGTCTGCTCCACCCAAGTCAGACGGCATCAAGACCGTGGTCATTGGTGTCAACGAAAAGTCCATCAAAGCCGCCGACAAGATCATTTCCAACGCATCCTGTACTACCAACTGCCTGGCACCTGTGGTCAAGGTCATCCACGACAATTTCGGCTTTCGGCAGGGCGCCTTCTCCACCGTGCACGCCTATACCGCCAACCAAAAACTCCAGGATGCACCACACCGCGACTTGCGCCGGGCGCGTGCCGCTGCCCAAAACATCATCCCCACATCCACCGGCGCCGCCAAGGCCACCGGGTTGGTCATACCGGAAGTCAAAGGAAAAATCATGGCCACATCCTATCGCGTACCCGTCATCAGCGGTTCGCTCATCGAGCTCAATTGTCTCATCAAAGAGAAAACTACGCTTGACAATGTGTTAGCGGCTTTCAAAAAAGCCGCTAACGGCAAGCTCAAGGGCATTTTGCAATACAACGAAGCGCCAATCGTCTCCAGTGACATCATCGGCAGTACATACTCATCTATCTTCGATGCCGAATTTACCTGTCTGGACGGCAAGTGGCTCAAAGTAGTCAGCTGGTATGACAACGAAGCCGGATATTCCGCCCGACTGGCACAACTGACACATTTGGTAAAACCATAACCATGAACTACGCGAACAAAAAGGTATTGGTCCGCGTCGACTTCAACGTACCCCTGGATGAAGACCATCACATCACCGACGACACGCGCATGCGGGCAGCCGTACCCACCCTCAAACAATTGCTCGACAACGGCAATGCCGTCATCATCATGTCCCACCTGGGGCGCCCCGGAAAAAAACGCTTGCCGGATGGCAGCATGGACAAGGAGCGATTCTCACTCAGGCATCTCGTCCCCCACTTGTCCGAATTGCTCGGCCGCCCAGTAATCTTTGCCGAGGACACCGTGGGGCCCGATGCCATGCAAAAAGCCCGGGAACTAAAGCCCGGCCAGGTGCTCCTCCTCGAAAACACCCGATTCAATGAAGGCGAAAAGAAAGGCGACGAGGCATTGGCACGGGCCTTGGCATCTCTGGCCGATGCCTATATCAACGATGCTTTCGGCACCGCACACCGCGCCCATGCTTCCACCGCCGTGGTCGCCAAATTCTTTGACAAAGATCACAAGGCCTTTGGGTTGTTGATGCAAAAGGAAATCGCCAACGCCAACCGCATCATCCAACAAGCCGCCCACCCCGCCACGGCCATCATCGGCGGCGCCAAAGTATCCGACAAAATCCAGCTGCTCGAGCGCTTGCTCGATTTTGCAGACCACATCCTAATCGGTGGGGCCATGGCCTACACCTTTATCCTTGCCAAGGGTGGCCAGGTCGGCAATTCCCTCGTTGAACCGGACAAAACCCAACTGGCCCTCGACTTACTCGACAAAGCCCAACAAAAGAACGTGGACTTGCGCCTGCCACCCGACTCCGTCATTGCAGATGCCATTTCGGAAGATGCCGTCACGCTGGTATCGGACAGCTATGATATTCCCGATGGCTGGTGGGGACTGGACATCGGACCCGAAAGCGCCGAGTCTTACGGCTCAGTCATCAAACAGTCTAAAACCATTCTTTGGAACGGACCGATGGGCGTCTTTGAACTTCCCCCCTTCTCCGGCGGCACCAAAGCCATAGCCAAAGCCGTTGCCGAAGCCACGCGTCACGGTGCCTTCTCCCTCGTCGGCGGTGGCGATTCCGTAGCAGCTGTCAACCAATTGGGACTGGCCGGCAGCATTTCCTTTGTCTCCACCGGCGGTGGTGCCTTATTAGAGTATTTGGAAGGCAAAAAACTACCGGGTATTGTCGCCATTTCCGGCGAATAAGCCCCCTCGCACCGCAGGGACGGCACCTAGGCAGAAAACGAAGAAGCGTATGGGTATATGTCCCTTCCTTGGTGAAGCAAAAATTCAAGCCGATTCAAACCCCGACATATTATCTTTTTTGTAAATTTGCCCCGTGCAGAAAACTATGGTATTTGTTGGAGAGTAGATTTTTGAAAACCACGACAGATGCAGCGGACAGGTCGCTTGCATCGTTCGGGGCATTTTAGGAAGCGAACCAACCGGCGGCAGTAGTTTCGCTGGCGCCTTGTCCCGCCGGCTGGTATTTCGGAATACAGAAGAAGTATGGACTCAGGAGACGGCGTGCATTTTATTGACACCCGGGAGGCTTTCGAACAGTTTCTGGACACCAACCGCGACATCACCAGGATGGCCTTTGACACAGAGTTTATCGGCGAATTCAGGCTTATCCCTAAACTGTGTCTCATTCAAGTACTCACTGACCGCGGCATATTTTTGCTGGATACCCTGCGACTTCGGTCTATCAAACCGTTTCTGCAATGGATCGAAGATCCAAACATCCTCAAAATCACGCATGCCGGCAACAACGACTACGCCCTCCTGCACAGTTTGTACAATATCCACCCGAAAAACATTTTCGACGTCCAAATTGCAGCTGGTTTTGTGGGCATGGGATTCCCCCTCGGATTCCAAAAGCTCATTAAAGAAGAACTGGGCGTCAAACTGGACAAGAGCAGCGGCATCACCAACTGGGACAGGCGTCCACTCACACAGGCCCAACTTGCCTATGCCACGGACGATGTCCGCTATCTCTTTGACTTGTGGGAGCGACTCCGCGACAAGCTCCGGACAGCCGGACGTTTGGAATGGGCAGAAGAAGAGTTTGAGCTAATGCTCAAAGCGGCCACGTCCGACACATCATGGCGCGAGGACTTCATTCGCTTCCGCTATTTGCCCAGACTCACCGGCCGGGAAATTGCCTTCACTCTCAAACTTTTCCAATGGCGAGACACCGAAGCCCATAAAAAAAAGGTCAGCAAAGACCTCATTATCCC
>JALVEF010000112.1 GCA_027031185.1 Saprospiraceae bacterium | reverse complement strand
CCGCAAATAAACTCGTAAACCGGTTTGATCTGTACATACTGGCTTCAACAGGAACAAAAATGCCTATTTTATCCCTAAAAACAGGAGCACCTAAACAGTTACCAAATAATATTTGGTAATTGTCCCTTCTGTTCAATTGTCAAATCGTTAAATCGTTCAATTGACATGTATAAACCTTTGGTTTTCAACTACTTAAATAGAATAGTTGACCGGTTGAATCCCGTCTCTTACTTGCCCAAAGGGCGCGGCAAATAGCACCATCCTGCATTAGCCAAATGCGGAAGGCCCAAAGCCAAAATCTGGCAAAGCAAGTAAGAGCCGGTCCGCTACACCGCTAGACCGCTAGACCGCTACACCGCTAAACCGCTAGACCGCTAGACCGCTACACCGTTCCTACCCTATCAACGCGAAGCGTTGAGTCCGTTTACCTTTGACCTTTGACCTTGGACCATCAAGAAAGTTGTACCTTTGCAAGTACTATGGGAGACACACCGGAGCGCATACAAATCGGAAACCGCAGTTTTCGCGTTTTTATTGACGAAGCCAGTTTACAACAACGTGTCCGTGAATTGGGTGCCGCACTGCGTACCGATTATGCGGGCAAGCAGCCCTTCTTTTTGCTCATTCTCAAAGGCTCACTGATTTTTGGGGCCGATTTAGTGCGCGCCTTCGGCGCGCCGTGTGAGATCGGTTTTGTGCGGCTCAAATCTTACGAGGGGACGACTTCCACGGGACAGGTCCGGGGCGGCCGGTTTGAAGAAAAGCTGAGCGGGAAGGACATTGTTGTCGTCGAAGACATTATAGATTCGGGATTGACTATGCAACAATTACTAAATGACTTGCACGAGCAACATCCCGCGTCTGTGCGTGTCGTTTCTCTCTTTGTCAAACCGGACGCCATCTGCCATCAGGTACCGGTTGACTATCGCGGCTTTGACATTCCCAATGCCTTCATCATCGGCTACGGCTTGGATCTGGATGAACAAGGACGCAACCTCCGCCAGGTCTATCAACTCATCCCCTGACATGCCGGTCACGGTCGAAATAACGCTGCCGCCCCACAAGATGACAGCGCCTGACATCCGCGCTGCACTGGTGCGTAGCCTGGGGCGGGACGTATCGCACTGGCGGCTCCGCAAACGCTCCCTGGACGCACGCAAACGCCCTGTGTACCGCCTCCGCATCGAAGTCTTTGACCAGGCACCGCCGGCAGAGCCGGACGTAACAGCAACTTTCCGCGATGTCCACAACGCGCCGGCGGTGCACATCATCGGTGCCGGACCGGCCGGATATTTTGCCGCGCTCAAGGCCTTAGAACTGGGCCTTCGGCCCATCGTATTGGAGCGCGGGCTGCCCGTGCGCGAGCGGCGGCGAAGCCTGCGCCAAATCCAGCAATTCGGCATCGTGGATCCCGACTCCAACTACTGCTTCGGCGAAGGCGGAGCCGGCACCTATTCGGACGGAAAGCTCTATACCCGCGCCCACAAACGGGGCAATATTGAACACATTCTCCGCCTGCTGGTCGCCCACGGCGCGCCTCCGGATATTTTGGTGGATGCCCATCCCCATATCGGCTCAAATAAACTACCGCGTGTCGTCCGGGCCATTCGCAAAACCATTGAGCAATACGGTGGCCAGGTGCGCTTCCAAAGCAAGCTCACCGACCTGATCCTCCGTGACAACCGCGTAGAGACATTGATTATCAACGGGCAGGAAGAAATCCCCACCCGGGCCGTCGTATTGGCTACCGGCCATTCGGCGCGCGATGTGTACGCGATGCTGCAGCGGCACGGTGTATATCAGGAGTTTAAACCCTTTGCACTCGGGGTGCGCGTGGAGCATCCGCAGCCGCTCATTGACGAAATGCAGTACCGCCAGCCACGCGGACAGTACTTACCGGCAGCAAGTTACCGACTCACTTGCCAGGTGGATGGACGCGGTGTATTCTCTTTCTGCATGTGTCCGGGTGGCCTGATCGTGCCCGCCGCGACAGCACCCGGCGAAATCGTAGTCAATGGCATGTCCCTGTCGCGGCGGGATTCGCCGTTTGCCAATTCGGGATTTGTCACCGAAGTACGTGCCGCTGATCTGCCCGTAGATCCGGAGCAAGATGCATTGGCGGGCGTCCTGTTTCAACAACAAGTGGAGCGCGCCGCCTTTGCGGCCGGTGACGGCAGCCAAAAAGCACCCGCCCAACGCTTGACGGATTTTGTCGAAGGGCGCTTGTCGCCCGACCTACCGCCGGCATCTTACATACCGGGCCTGCTCAGCCGGCGAGTGGACGAATTGTTACCTGACTTCATCACCCGTCACATTCGCCAGGCATTGCTGGATCTTCGCAAGCGTTTGCCGGCCTTTTACACGCGCGAGGCCAATGTCGTAGCCGTGGAGAGCCGCACCAGTGCACCGGTGCGCATTCTTCGCCATAGAGACTCCTACCGTCATATTCAAATGGACAATCTGTATCCGTGTGGTGAAGGGGCCGGCTATGCCGGCGGCATTGTCTCTGCGGCCCTGGACGGCCAAAATGTGATGACAGCAGTCGCGCAACGTCTTCTGGCCTCCGGCAAGCGTTGATGTTTCCGGATGCCGTGCCGCCCGCACGGTACGCACGGGCGTGCGTACCGTGCGGGCGGCACATACGCGCACCTTCGTTCCGGACGCTAACGGGTGACAGTACCCGGTTTTCCATTTTGCGTACAGCGCCGGAGGGATTGTAGCTGTTTAGGTACCCGCTGTTTTTGCGCGAAAAACAGTAGCGCTTAAGCAGTTACTGATTTTTCGGCGAAAGTGCCAATAAAAACCGGAAATAATTAACTTTGCCGGGAGCCTTTTACGGCCGCTCTTGTTTCGTAAACCAAACGCAATGAGTATTCTCCCAAAACTTAAGCAACTGGACAAAATGGTCGCGGACGGCCTGATCATTGATGCCTTTGACCGCTTCTTTGACGATAAAGTCGTCACCCATTCCGAAAATGGCGACCGGTCCAACAACAAGGCGCAAAAACGGGAATGGCTGGTCAAGTTCTTCAGCCTGATCCAGAAAATAAACAGCATCAAGTTGCACGGCCATACTGTCACGGGCAATGTCTCACACTCCAAGTTTACGTTTAAGTTTACTACCACCTGGGGAGACAAGTTGGTATTTGACGAGGTCATCCGCCGCACTTGGAAAAACGGCCTCGTCGTGGATGAGTATTACTACGAAGGGGAATTGCCCACCTCTAAGTCCACCCCATCATCAACAAAACGAAAAACCACCCCCAAAACACCGGCCAAACGCCGGGCCGGCGCGCCCCGCAATGCAGACGACCTGACCAAAATCGAGGGCATCGGTCCCAAAATCGCCGGCGTACTCCAAGCCAAAAACATCAAAAGCTTCGGCCAGCTGGCCGCTGCAAAGCCGGAACGCCTGAGAAAAATCCTGGCCGAGGCCGGACCGCGCTACAAAATGCATGATCCCTCCACCTGGCCTCAGCAGGCCGCACTCGCCAAGGCCGGAAAGTGGGAGCAATTAAAAGAACTCCAATCCAAACTGAAAAGGGGACGGAAATAGTCCGGCCGCCCCGTGACACTTCCCCGGCACTATCGGCCGGGGATACCTCATTGAGCCGGAAAAACGAGCTAACGTGCATAATCTACTCACCGGCTCCATCTCACGTGCCCGAAGGGGACGTAAACTTTTCAATTACCTGATGTAACCAATGCTGTACATCGTCCCCACACCCATCGGCAATCTGGAAGACATCAGTCTGCGGGCGTTGAAAGTCTTGCGGGAGGTGGATTTGATTCTGGCCGAGGACACCCGCACCAGCCGGGTATTGCTCAAGCACTTTGATATCCGTACGCCGGTGCGGAGTTTTCATGCTTTCAACGAACACAAAGCCGTGGACGGCATTATGCGGCAATTGGAGCAGGGCGCGGATATCGCGTTGATATCTGATGCGGGCACACCGGGGATTTCCGATCCGGGATTTTTGCTGACGCGTGCTTGCCGGCTGGCGGGTATCCCGGTCACCTGTCTGCCGGGGCCCACTGCGCTCATTCCGGCGCTGGTGGTGAGCGGGCTGCCAACGGACAGGTTTTACTTTGCCGGTTTCCTGCCACACAAAAAGGGGCGCAAAAAACTATTGCAAGATTTGGCCGGGCGACAGGAGACGTTTGTACTGTACGAATCGCCCCACCGGCTGAGCCGATGCCTGGGTGAACTGGCTGCGGCGTGCGGGCCGGACCGGCAGGCGACGGTATGCCGCGAATTGACCAAACTGCATGAGGAAATCGTTCACGGTACGCTGGACGAATTACAAACACAGTTTCCTCCGGGCAAAAAGGTGCGGGGCGAGGTCGTGATTGTCGTGTCGGGACGAGAATAGTGGAACATGGCATATCCCCGTCCGGCAGGTTGTATGCTCAATACGAACAGGTTTGGGACGATTGAATATCAAACACCGATACTTCGACGGGCTCAGTACAGGTTAGCGAATGAAGAATTTAGAAGTGGGCACTTCGAC